>NZ_JAMYUA010000019.1:0-122349 GCF_040322715.1 Mesorhizobium sp. M0106
GGCGCGCCCCCCCCGCTCCCCCCGCCCCGCCCCCCCCCCCCCCCCCCCCCCCCCCCCCCCCCCCCCCCCCCCCCCCCACCGCTGGTTGGTACCGTCCGTTCTCAGCAGTCTCGTCGTGCTGGCGCTGGTGCTCGGCACCATGACCTTCGCCCTGCACAGCCAGGTCATGGCCGTTATCTATGTCGGCCTGCTCGGCGCCGCCGCCTTCGCCACCGTCGCGCCGCTACAGTTATGGGTGTTGCAGAAAGCGCAAGGCGCCGGCCAGAGCCTAGCTTCATCCTTCAACATCGCCGCCTTCAACCTCGGCAAAGCGGCCGGCGCCTGGCTCGGCGGCGTGGTCATCGCCCATGGTCCCGGCCTCGGTGCCGTCACCTGGGTCGCGGCGCTGTTGCCACTTTCAGCGCTTGCCGTGGCGGCGTTTGCGCTGCGTCTCGACCGAGATCCTGTCCTCGCTACACCGGAAATCGCGCGGTCATAGAACGCAAACCTCAACCAATCTTTGAAACAGCCATCCTTCCACAAGGAGCAAACCCATGGATTATCGAAATCTTGGCGCATCAGGCCTGAAGGTCCCGGCGCTCTCGTTCGGCGCTGGAACCTTCGGCGGTTCAGGCCCGCTGTTCGGCGCCTGGGGCAACAGCGATGCGACGGAAGCACGGCGGCTGGTCGACATCTGCCTTGAGGCCGGCGTCTACCTGTTCGACACCGCCGACGTCTATTCGAATGGCGCTTCCGAACAAGTGCTCGGCGCTGCCATCAAGGGCCGCCGCGACGCCGTGCTGATCTCGACCAAGACCTCGCTGCCGATGGGCGACGGTCCCAACGATGCCGGATCGTCACGTTCACGCCTGATCAAGGCCGTCGAAGACGCGCTGGGGCGCCTTGGCACCGACTACATCGACCTGCTGCAACTGCACGCCTTCGACGCAGCAACACCGATCGAGGAGGTGCTGTCGACACTGGACAGTCTCGTGCGCGCCGGCAAACTGCGTTATGTCGGCGTCTCCAATTTTTCCGGCTGGCAAGTGATGAAATCGCTCGGCCTGGCGGGCAGATACGGCTATCCCCGATACGTCGCCCATCAGGTCTTTTACTCGCTGGTCGGACGCGACTATGAATGGGAGTTGATGCCGCTCGGCCTCGACCAGGGTGTCGGTGCGCTGGTGTGGAGCCCGCTCGGCTGGGGCCGCCTGACCGGCAAGATCCGCCGTGGCCAGAAGCTGCCTGAGAAAAGCCGGCTGCACGACACGGCAAGCTTCGGACCGCCCGTCGAGGATGAGCATCTCTATCGGGTCGTCGACGCGCTTGATGTTGTCGCCGAGGAAACCGGCAAGACCATACCGCAGATCGCCATCAATTGGCTGCTGCAGCGGCCGACCGTCGCCTCCGTCATCATTGGCGCGCGCAACGAGGAGCAGTTGCGCCAGAATCTCGGCGCCGTCGGCTGGTCCTTGACAGCCGAGCAGATGAAGAAGCTCGACACGGCAAGTGAGGTCACCGCACCCTATCCGTATTTTCCCTATCGCCGGCAGGAGGGTTTTGCCCGGCTGAACCCGCCCGCAGTCTGACGCTCCAAAAGCTGGGCGGCGGCTCCCAGACTGCCGCCCGCCCGGCTAATGCAGAACGAACTCGCCGTCGACCTTGCGCCATTCGTTCGGCGCGATCAGCTTCTGGTGCGTGTAGCTGACCGAATGCAGCGGGCCTTCGAGCTTGGCCTTCCAGAACTCGATGAAACGGATCAGCACGGGAAATTTCGGGGCGATGTCGTAATCCTGCCAGATGAAGCTCTGCAGCAGATGCGGATGATCTGGGAAGTGATAAAGAATCTTGGCCGTGGTCAAGCCATAGCCCTTGAGCATCAGGTCCATTTCTGAATGGTCGCGCATTGCGGTCCCCTGGTTGATTCTCCTTCCTCCCAGCCTGAAATTGTGCACCCCATTTGCTTATTCGTCTATTGATATTTCTACGATCAAACCAGATTCCTCCCGCAAAAACATGCGCTTAGCAGCCGCCTCACGAGAGTGCTGACACCGCCGGGCAAGGCACCTGCGGCATCCCGCCGCGCGAATCCAACGTCTAATGTTGCCGTCACCGCCGAACTGTTAATAATGCGCGCGAATTCGCGGCCGCATCGCCGCGATCCTGCCGGCGGTCAAGCCGGCGGTTTGGTTTTGGGGAGGAAGGCGAAGAAATGTCCGATGTTCATGTCCATCGCGTCCAGCCGGCGTGGAAGAAGAACGCGCTGATTGACAATGACACCTACCTGAAATGGTACGCCGACAGCGTCAAGAACCCGGACAAGTTCTGGGGCAAGCACGGCAAGCGCATCGACTGGTTCAAGCCCTACAGCAAGGTCAAGAACACGTCCTTCGACGGCAAGGTTTCGATCAAATGGTTCGAGGATGGCCAGACAAACGTTTCGTGGAACTGCATCGACCGGCATCTGAAGAAGCGCGGCGAACAGACCGCCATCATCTGGGAAGGCGACAATCCCTACGACGACAGGAAGATCACCTATAACGAACTTCACGCACGTGTCTGCCGCCTCGCCAATGTGATGAAGAAGCACGGCGTCAAGAAGGGCGACCGCGTCACCATCTACATGCCGATGATCCCGGAGGCCGCTTATGCGATGCTCGCCTGCACGCGCATCGGCGCCATTCATTCGGTTGTCTTCGGCGGCTTTTCGCCGGATGCGCTGGCCGGACGCATCGACGACTGTAAGTCGACCTTCGTCATCACCGCCGACGAAGGCCTGCGCGGCGGCAAGACTATCCCGCTGAAGGAGAACACCGACAAGGCGATCGAGATCGCCGCCAAGGCCGGAACGAAAGTCGAAAAGGTCTTGGTCGTGCGCCGCACCGGCGGCAAGACCGGCTGGGCCGCCGGGCGCGACGTCTGGTACCATGACGAGGTCGCCACGGTTAAGGCCGAATGCAAGCCCGAGAAGATGAACGCCGAGGACCCGCTGTTCATCCTCTACACATCCGGCTCGACCGGCAAGCCGAAGGGCGTGCTGCACACCACCGCCGGCTATCTCGTCTATGTCTCGATGACCCACCAATATGTCTTCGACTATCATGAGGGCGATATCTACTGGTGCACCGCCGATGTCGGCTGGGTCACCGGCCACAGCTATATCGTCTACGGGCCGCTCGCCAACGGCGCCACCACGCTGATGTTCGAAGGCGTGCCGAACTACCCGTCGCAGTCGCGTTTCTGGGACGTGATCGACAAGCACAAGGTTAACATCTTCTACACGGCGCCGACGGCGCTGCGCGCGCTGATGGGCGCCGGCGATGCCCATGTCACCAAAACGTCGCGCAAGTCGCTGCGCGTGCTCGGCACCGTCGGCGAGCCGATCAATCCGGAAGCCTGGGAGTGGTATTTCAACGTCGTCGGCAACGGCAAGGTGCCGATCGTCGACACCTGGTGGCAGACCGAGACCGGCGGCATCATGATCACGCCGGTTCCGGGCGCCACCCACCTCAAGGCGGGTTCGGCGACGCGGCCCTTCTTTGGCGTCAAGCCGCAGCTGGTCGACGCCGACGGCAAGGTACTGGAAGGCGAAGCCAGCGGCAATCTTTGCATTGCCGACTCATGGCCGGGCCAGATGCGCACCGTCTATGGCGATCACGACCGCTTCGTGCAGACCTATTTCTCGACCTACAAGGGCAGGTACTTCACCGGCGACGGCTGCCGCCGCGATGCTGACGGCTACTACTGGATCACCGGTCGCGTCGATGACGTCATCAACGTCTCCGGCCACCGGATGGGCACCGCCGAGGTCGAATCGGCGCTGGTTTCGCATGAGAAGGTCTCGGAGGCCGCCGTCGTCGGCTACCCGCACGATATCAAGGGCCAGGGCATCTACTGCTATGTCACGCTGATGGCCGGCGAGACGCCAAGCGAGGAATTGCGCCAGGAGCTCGTCGCCCATGTCCGCAAGGAGATCGGCGCCATCGCTTCGCCCGACAAGATCCAGTTCGCGCCCGGCCTGCCGAAGACCCGTTCCGGCAAGATCATGCGGCGCATCCTGCGCAAGATCGCCGAGGATGATTTTGCCGCGCTCGGCGACACCTCGACGCTCGCCGACCCGGCAGTCGTCGACGACCTGATCGCCAACCGGCAAAACAAGAAGGGCTGATGCAACCCGCATTGGGCGCCGTCACCGAGCTTTGGCGCTATCCCGCGAGCTCGCTCGCCGGCGAGTTTCAGGAGGCGATCTCCGTCGACTGGTATACCGTCGAAGGCGACCGCCTGTTTGGTCTTGTCGATACCTCGACCGATGAAATCGCGCGGCCCGACCGCGAAGCGAAATGGCACAAGGTGCCCCGCATCCGCACCCGGCTGTCGCAGGCCGGCAGGCTGGAGGTCGCCATCCCCGACGGACGCTGGCTTTCGGCACCTGGCGCGCAAAGTGATCGCGCGGTTTCCGCGTATCTCGGCTTTGCGGCTTCCATCCGGCCGTTCCGCCGGGAAAATGCGGCTCCGGATTACCTCGGCCCCCTGCTGACGGAACGCTACGTCAAAACCCCTATTCATCTGCTGACCACCGCCTCACTGGCGCGTTTGAAAGTGCTGCATCCAGAGGGCACCGCCGACGCGCGCCGCTTCCGCCCCAACATCGTCGTCGATATGCCAGAGGTCGAGGGGTCGTTTCCCGAGACGGAATGGATCGGGTGCAAGCTGGCAATCGGCGACCTGCTCCTGACCATCTCCGAGCCGTGCCGCCGCTGCGGCTTCACCATCATTGGCCAGAACGGGTTCGACCACGACCCGGCAATCCTGCGCAGCCTGGTCCGCCACAACGCCCATAATCTCGGCGTCTACTGCACCGTCGACCGACCGGCCCGCGTCGAGATCGGCGCCACGATGCGCCTCCTGTAGCTATCGATACAAATCCGCCCGCGTCGGCGGCAGGCCGCTCGGGCCGCGCGCGCGCCTAGTGACAACGGTCTGGAAGACCTGCGCCGAGGCGCGTTCGAAGGTGATCGAGCAACCGGTGAGATAAAGCAGCCAGAGCCGCGCCTTGGCTTCGCCGACCTCGGCGATGGCTTCGTCGAAGCGTGCGTGGAGACGCTCTGCCCATAGCCTGCAGGTGCGCGCATAGTGCTCGCGCAAGTTTTCGACGTCGTAGACGAGGAAGCCGTGCGCCTCGAGATTGCCGAGCGTCATGCCGATCGTATCGAGTTCGCCGCCCGGAAAAATGTATTTGATCAGCGCCTTGAATTCCGGCCCCTTGCGCAGCGTCTTCTTCAAGCTGCCCTTGTCGCGCCGGGTGATGGCGTGGTGCAGATAGATGCCGCCGGGCTTGAGCAGGCGATGGATCCTCGAGAAATAGGCCGCATGGTTGGCAAGCCCCAGATGCTCGAACATGCCGATCGAGGAGATCTTGTCGAAGGAGCCGGACAGCTCGGCATAGGACTTGATCTCGATGGTGATGCGGTCCTCCAGCCCGGCGGCGCGGATGCGTTCACGGGCGAGTTCGGTCTGTGCTTCCGATAGCGAAACGCCGTGGCCGACGACGCCATAATTCTTCACCGCATGGATGAGCATCGCTCCCCAGCCGCAGCCGATGTCGAGCAATCTGTCGCCGGGCTTCAGGCGAAGCTTGCGGCAGATATGGTCGAGCTTGTCTCTCTGGGCCTGATCGATATCGTTGGCGAAATCCTTGAAGTAGCCGCAGCTATAGACCATGCGCTCGTCGAGGAAGAGCCGGTAGAATGCGTTGGAAATGTCGTAATGATGCTGGATCGCCTCCTTGCTCGAACCGCTGACGAAAGGATTGCGGCCGGAAAGATCGGTTCGCGTCGTCATCTGTTTTCGCGAAAACAGCACCGCCGGCAGGTCGCGCAGGATCGCCAGCTTCGGCAATGTCTTGAGCTTCGTCCTGAGCTTGCCGTGCGTGGGCAAGGCGTAGAAATCGAACAGCGATCCGTCTTCGACGTCGACCGCCTTGGCAATCCACATCTCGATCAGCGTCGATAAAGAGGGCCGACGTACGATCTGCCAGACGATGTCCTGGTCGTTGATAGTGAGCACCGGGCCGGTAGCCGGGCCGATCCGCTCGCCTGTCCACAGCCTCACCGCGAAACCCGGCTTCAGCGTCTCGATGACCGTCCGAACAATCCGGGCCGCTCTCTCGGCTGCCTCCATCCCCGTCCTCCCTTACCCGGCAAATAACGGCCCGGAACAATCGCGGCTCGATCTTGCCTGCCCGATCGGCCGGCCGCAAGCCGCCCGAGTGCACAAGCACGCTTGTTCAGGATTTTCGAGTGCCGCGCCTTGCCATTTGCCGGATGACACCCCATCATGAGGAAGTGTTCAACAAATCGAAAGGAGGTGATCCGATGTCGAGTGATTTCGTTTTCCAGAACGTGGCCTCAGCGGATCGCACTTTCGGGAAGCAGTCTTCCCGTTAAGGCGCGAGATGCGCGGCTGGCGACCAACCGTCGCCGCCAGGAGCCGCGCCATGGACGGAAACACGGAAGGCCGCCGACTTCGCGAGAAGCGGCGGCCTTTTCCTTTTTGGGCTGTTGTCCCTTATTTGGTTACGGTCAACATCTCGACGTTGCGCGCTATGTCCTGGAAAGCCTGGTTGAGTTCGGTTCCATTGGCAGCTTGGTAGAAGTGCTTGATCTTGGCGGTGTCCGGGCTCGCGCAATCCTGGAGCGTGGCCTTGGCATTCGTTTCGTTTAGGTCAAACCCAATAGTGAATATCTCGATGCCGTTGTCGCGCATGGCAGCGCAAAGTTTCTTGGCGGCCGTGCGGGTCGGCTCCTTGCCGGCGTCATTGTAGACGTCGCTCACCGTGCTCGCATCGAAGTAGGACAGGTTGAATTCGCCGTCGGTCATCAGGATCGCGATTTTGGCGACCTTTCTTGGATCCATCTTGGCCGGCCGCTGCGAAGTCCTCATGATGCCCCCCCAGTTCTCCGAGAGCATGTACCAGGTCCACTGCACGCCGATATGGCCGGCAGTGCCGCCGGAGGCGACGAAATTCTTGATGACAGTCTTGAGCGCCGTCGCATCCGCCGTCAGCGGCATCAGCGTGGTGGCCGGGCAGGCGGCGGTGCCGGTTTGCCAGGCGAAGGACGACAGCAGGTAGTCGCGGTTGACCATGCTGGCGTCGGGGCCTGCGTCCGAATATTGGTAGGTCCCCTTGCGTTCGGTGGCGCAATTGTCAGGACGGATGAGCCCCGAGACATACTGCACAGCGTCATTGGCCGGCGCCTGTTTGCGTTGGCTGGCGGTGGTTTCCACATAGACGCTGCTGGCGGCAAGTGTACCGGCATTCACCGAATTGGCATAAGGTACGATGGCAACCCGCACGCGCGGTTTGGAGGTGTCCTGACCGCCCAGAAAACTGTCGACGGCATTCGCCGCAGCCGTCCGCAGATCGATGATTTTCTGGCCTGCCATCGAGCCGGTCACATCGAGCATCATCGCGACTTCGATCTGCTTGTCCGAATAGAGAGCCGTCGTCGATGCGGGAACGCGCTGCATGCTACCCGTGCTGAAAAGCGGGAAATAATAGCTGACATTGACATGAACGTCCGCCTGAACGGTCCTGGCGGTCTGGTCGACGGTCAGTTTGTCGAGAACGATCTGATTGTCCTGCAGGATACCCGCCGTGCTGTTGGCATCGAGAAAGGCCTGCACCGATTTGCTGGCTTCGGCCTCGCTGATGACGCCGGTCGTCAGGTCGCGGGCCGTCGAGGTGACCGCAGCGTCGACGACGCCTTGCAGGCTCGATTTCACATTGTAGAGTTGGGATACGTTGACGGCAAAGCCGACACTCAGCGCCAGTACTGAGCCGATTATACCAAACAGGACCGCGAAATTTCCGCTGCGATCCCCGGCAAAGCCGCCGATCGCCTGAACAAGACCCCCGAAACGCCGCATTCTTTCCGCCTCCATTCGCTACAGCCTGCAGCTGTCCGAACGCGCATTGCAGGAATCCGGCCGGATCGCGCCGCCGGGCGCGGGAAAGCGAGCGGCCCCCGCTCAGGCCATTGTTTCCAAGCGGTTTCGAGCGGCGACAAGGTAAACAGCGGGTAAACGAAAGCCGCGTCGGCACGGCTTTGTTCAAAAAGCGCTTACCAAGATTCGGGCTCGCAATTCGAGACGGCTGGACTGCGTCCCAATCCGGTACAGACGAGATGTATCGAACAGGATCAGTGCTGCCGCAGTGGCGGCAGGTGGAAATCCGGACTGCGAATGTGTCCGAAGATCAGGCCAGCATCCGTGCGCTGACGGTCTTGTCGACGCCGCGATAGGGCGGCTTGAACAGATTGCCTTCCTGCTCGTGGGTCCAGACCTTGAACAGGCTGAGCCGATGAGGGCCGAAACTGTGCAGCAGCGGCACGTCGGTGGCGTCGCGGCCGCGGGCTATGACGACGCGGCCGATCCTCGGCACATTGTGGCGAGGATCGAAGGTGTACCATCTGCCGTCGAGGAACACTTCCACCCAGGCCGAGAAATCCATCGGCGCCGGATCGGCGGGCACGCCGATATCGCCGAGATAGCCGTTCACGTAGCGGGCCGGGATGTTCATGCAGCGGCAGAGCGTGATCGCCAGATGGGCAAAGTCGCGGCAGACGCCGACGCGCTCCTCATGCGCCTGCGCCGCCGTGCGGGTCGAGCGCGCATAGCCGTAGCCGAAGGACAGGCGGTTGTGGACATAGTCGACGATCGCCTGCACCCGCGCCCAGCCCGGCGGAAGCTGGCCGAAAAGTTGCCAGGCCAGGTCGCCGAGATGGTCGGTCTCGCAGTAACGGCTGCCGAGCAGATAGCCGAGCACCTCGTCCGGCAATTCGGCAACCGGGACTTCCCCGGCCAGCGTGTTGACTTCGTCCATCTCGCCGCTGTCCTCGACCACCGCGTCATAAAGGATGCGAAAGCTTCCGGCCGGCGCCGTGAAGCGGCGGCAGCTATTGCCGAAAAGATCGTGGTAGACCCTGGTCGGAACCGACGGCGACGTCAGCACGCGCGTCTGCCGCTTGATGTCGGCCTGGCGATCCCGATGGATCTCGAGCAGCGAAACAATCGGCGTGGCTGCAGCGCATTCAATGGCAATTTCATAGCCGAGCCTGATCAGCATCGCCGTCCCCCTACGATCGTCATGGAAGATAGTGCTGGTCAACGCAGGAGAGTGTGCGGCGGTTCCTTGTGGTCGTCAAAAACGACGCCTCGCGACTTCCCATACGGACGCGGCAACGTTACGGTCGATCGACACGCGTCTTTCGAAATAATTCCTCCAAGATGACCCCGGGAAACCGATGTTCGCAGGCAGAAAATTCGCGGCCTTCCTGTTCGATATGGACGGCACGATTCTCAATTCGATCGCCGCGGCGGAAAGGGTCTGGGCAGCGTGGGCGCATCGGCAAGGTCTTGACGTCGCCGCATTCCTGCCGACCATCCACGGCGTGCGGGCGATCGAGACCATCGGCCGGCTGGCGCTCCCAGGCGTCGATCCTGCCCGCGAAGCCGAATCGCTTTTGCAGGCCGAGGCGGCCGATGTCGAGGGCATTCGCCCGATTGCCGGCGCCGCGGCCTTCTTGGCGTCGCTGCCGCCTGGAAGCTGGGCGATCGCCACTTCGGCACCGCGCGAACTTGCCTTGCTGCGCCTGCAGGCCGCCGGCATTCCGGCTCCCGCCGTGATCGTCGCGGCGGAGGACGTGGCTCGCGGCAAGCCGGCACCCGACTGCTTCCGGCTGGCGGCCGCACGGCTCGGCGTCGATGTGCGCGACTGCCTCGTCTTCGAGGACGCGCCGGCCGGCATAGCGGCAGCCGAAGCCGCGGGCGCTGCAATCGTGGTGATCAGCGCCACGCACCGGCATCCGTTGCAGACGCCGCATGCCGCCATCACCGGCTATGGCGCGATCGGCATCGCTGTCGATGACAACGGCTGGATTGCCATCGAAGCGGAACGGACCGCACAGCCTGCTTAACTAGCATCCTGCTTGCGCTAAAAGTCGCTGGTCAGGCCCTTGACCTCCCAGTCGCCATAGCGGCCAGGCTCCTTGCCGCCGCGCCCGCCGATCTCCCTCGGCAGCGTGGCTTCCTGCTCGCGATATTTCTCCCGCCGGGCCTCGGCCTCGACCAAGGCGCGCCTGGCTGCCGGGGTCAGCGGCTTTTGCGGCGAGCCGTTAGCATGCGTTTGGCTGGTTTTGTCGATCATGCGATCTTCCGCTAGATTGAAACAGGCCCCGATTGAAACGGGAACCGCTGTTTCCCATCATATAGCGATGGGCCCACAAGGATCGACCCCTTTGTTGGGCCCAAATGGAGCAGACGATGAACACCCTTCGCACCGCCATGCTTTTGGCCGCAATGACGGCCCTGTTCATGGGCGTCGGCTATCTGGTCGGCGGATCCGGCGGCATGATGATCGCCTTGCTGATCGCCGCCGGCACCAATTTGTTCAGCTATTGGAACGCCGACAAGATGGTGCTGTCGATGCACCGTGCGATCGAAGTCGACGAACGCAACGCGCCTGAATATTACGCCATCGTGCAGGGTCTCGCCCAACGTGCCGGCCTGCCGATGCCGAGAACCTATCTCATCGACAATCCGCAGCCCAATGCCTTCGCCACCGGCCGCAATCCGCAAAATGCCGCTGTCGCCGCCAGCACCGGCCTGCTCGAGCGGCTATCGCATGAAGAAGTCGCGGCGGTGATGGCGCACGAGCTCGCCCATGTGCAGCACCGCGATACGCTGACCATGACGATCGTCGCCACCTTTGCCGGCGCAATTTCGATGCTCGGCAATTTCGCCTTCTTTTTCGGCGGCAACCGCGACAACAACAATTCCTTCGGCATCGTCGGCGTGCTGGTGGCAATGATCGTCGCGCCTTTGGCCGCCATGATCGTGCAGATGGCGGTGAGCCGCACCCGCGAATATGAGGCCGACCGGCGCGGTGCCGAAATCTGTGGACACCCGCTGTGGCTCGCCTCGGCGCTTGACAAGATCGCGCGGGGCGCCGAACGCATCCGCAACCCGGATGCCGAGCGCAATCCGGCAACCGCCCATCTCTTCATCATCAATCCTCTTTCCGGCGAGCGTATGGACAGTTTGTTTTCCACTCACCCGAGCACAGAAAACCGCATCGCCGCGTTGCAGAGGATGGCGAGCGAAATGGCCGGCGCACCCGAAGCGGCCGCGACGCCAAGGCCGGCGCCGGAAGCGACCGGGCAGCCGTCTGGTCCGTGGGACAGGGCCGCGCGGCCCGAGAGGCCGGCTGAGCCGGCCAAGCCGAGACCCAATCCCTGGGGACGCAATCCGACCGGCCCCAAAGGTCCGTGGTCGTGACGAGCGCGACAGACAAAAAAGGCGGGATCTCGCTGGCGGAAATGCGCGATCTTTGTGCAAGGCACTGGAACCCTATCGGCATACCGATGGCGAGCATAGCAACATCAAGTGACCTGGGCTTTCGCCCACTTCCTGAAGATGAATATGACACCTATCTCCGCCACATCGTCCGACTTGTCGGGGATGGTGCATCTCCAAAGCAAGTCGCGGACTATGTCGGCACGGTTGAGAAAGACTACATTCAGGTGATCTCACCCCTAGGAAGTAAAGAAGATTTTGTCAGCGCCATATTTAAACTAGTCAACCGATCGCCGACACAATGAGGCCAACTCACAGTGAGGCTTCAGAAGCTCGCGGTCTCGCCGCGCGCAAGGCAGCCGCGCGCCTGCTTGCCGCCGTCATTGACGCGAAAACGCCGCTCGACGGGCTGACCGACCATGAAAACGGCCATCCACAATACAAGGCGCTCGACCTGCGCGACCGCGCTTTGGTGCGCGCCATTCTGGTCACCGCCCTGCGCTACCGCATGACCATATCAGGCCTTTTGGCCCGTCGCCTGGAAAAGCCGCTGCCGCCCAACGCCACGGCGCTTTCGCACATTTTGCATGTGGCGGCAGCGCAGATCCTGTTCCTCGATGTTCCCGACAGCGCCGCCGTCGACCTCGCCGTGACACACGCCAAGTCCGATCCGCGCACGGCGCGCTTTTCCGGCCTCGTCAACGGCGTGCTGCGCACGCTGGCGCGGGCCAAGCAGGACGAGCTCGCCGCAGCATTTGCCGCTACCGACGAGGCGCCAAAATGGTTTTCCGACCGTTTGAAAACAGTCTACGGCCTCGACAAGGCCCGGCAGATACTGCTCGCCCATCGCCATGAGGCACCGGTCGATTTCTCGGTCAAGTCGGACCCGGCGCTGTGGGCCGAACGGCTCGGCGGCTTTGTCTTGCCGACCGGCACGGTGCGGGTGGAAAAGCTCAGCGCTTCCGTGACCGAACTGCCCGGCTTTGGGGAAGGCGCCTGGTGGGTTCAGGATGCAGCGGCCAGCCTGCCGGCCCAGCTGTTCGGCGACATCAATGGTTTGCGAATCGCCGACCTCTGCGCCGCGCCGGGCGGCAAGACCGCCCAGCTGATCCTCGCCGGCGCCCACGTCACCGCGCTCGACATGTCCAAAACGCGGCTGGCACGGCTGACGCAGAACCTCGAACGGCTCGGTCTGGCCGCCGAGATCGTCCAGGCCGATCTGCTCAAATACGAGCCGAAGGACCTCTTCGACGCCGTCCTCCTCGACGCACCTTGCTCTTCGACCGGCACGGTGCGGCGGCATCCCGACGTCCCCTGGACGAAGACGGTGGCCGACGTCGAAAAACTGGCCGACCTGCAACGCCGGCTGCTTGCCCGCGCCGTCACCCTGGTCAAGCCTGGTGGACGCATCGTCTTTTCCAACTGTTCGCTCGATCCGCTGGAAGGCGAAGAGCTCTATCGCGACTTTCTCGCCGGCAATGCGGAGATTGTCGACGACCCGCTTCGGCCGGGTGAGATCGCCGGCATCGACCCGTTTCTGACGCCGCAAGGCACGTTGCGCACCACGCCTGCCGATCTGAAGCTAGGCTCGCCGGGCCGCTCCGGGCTGGACGGCTTCTTCGCCGCCCGCATGCGCAGAGCCGGCTAAGGGCCGATCTTGAAGCGCCATCCGGCTTCTTGGGGCGAGGAGGCATGGAAAACAGGCTGAACGGCCCCACTGCCGCGGAATTCGCCTTCGCACAAGTTCTTGAATCATATAAACTTGTGCTTGGGTGAGGACGATCAGGAGGGGTTTTGGCAATCGCTGCCGGTAACACGACGCGTCTGTGGACGCTTGTCGCGAGGGAGTTCTGGCGCAAGACGCGCCGGCGCTTGCGCGCCGGGCCACTCTATCGCTGGCGCTACTCAGGCCGTACGCCGGAGCGCGTCCTGATCGCCCCACCGGACCTGCGGCTCGCCGATCCTCAGATCGCGCTCGAGATCTATTACGGCCGCTATCCGCTTTCGGGGCATCTGGTCGAGACCGGCGGCAAATCGCCCTTCCAGATCGACGTGC
This sequence comes from Mesorhizobium sp. M0106, assembly GCF_040322715.1. Classification (NCBI taxonomy): domain Bacteria; kingdom Pseudomonadati; phylum Pseudomonadota; class Alphaproteobacteria; order Hyphomicrobiales; family Phyllobacteriaceae; genus Mesorhizobium; species Mesorhizobium sp. M0106. The sequence goes on from NZ_JAMYUA010000019.1 coordinate 13,391, forward strand.
CCAATCCCGGCTGGCAGAAAACGCTGCATGGCTTTCGCTGGCTGCGCCATATGCGTGCCGCCGGTACCGAGCTCGCCGCCGCCAACGCGCGGGCGTTGGTTTCCGACTGGATTGCAATCCATGGCAGCCATATTTCCGGCGTCGCCTGGGAGCCTGGCACGACGGCCAAGCGTGTCATTGCCTGGCTGCAGCATTCGTCGATCGTGTTGCAGGGCGCCGAATTTCCGTTCTACCGCGCGTTCTTGAAATCGCTCGCCGTCCAGATCCGCTATCTGCGCGCCATGGTGCGCGAGATGCCGGACGGCAAGGACAGGCTGCGCGCCCGCATTGCGCTGGCCTTTGCCGCTTTGTCGCTGCCGGCGCCGGCCTCGGCGCTACGCGGTGCCACCCGCAATCTCGCCGAGGAGCTCGACCGCCAGATCCTGCCTGACGGCGGCCATCTCTCGCGTAATCCGATGACCGTGCTTGAAATCCTCGCCGACCTTCTGCCGTTGCGCCAGACATACGCCAATCAGGCCGAGACGCCGCCGGCCGCCCTGATCGGAGCCATCGACCGGATGCTGCCGGCACTGCGCTTCTTTCGCCATCAGGACGGCAGCCTTGCCCGCTTCAACGGCATGGGCGCCACCATTCACGACCGTATCGCCAGCATCCTGCATCACGACGACACCGCCGGCGCACCGTTGCTGCACGCGCCGCATTCGGGTTATGAGCGCCTGTCGATGGGCGGTGTCACTGTGATCGCCGATACCGGCCTGCCGCCCCCCGTCGACGTATCCAATGCCGCTCACGCCGGATGCCTCGCCTTCGAATTATCGTCGGGCCGCCAGCACTATATCGTCAACGCCGGAATAGACACTTATGGCGCCGCCGAGTTCCGGCCGCTTGCCCGCGCCACCGCCGCCCACTCGACCGCCACCATCAACGACACGTCGTCGGCGCGTTTCAATCACTCCTTGCGCGTCAACGACCTGCTCGGCACGCCTTTGATCGGCGGGCCGCAGCATGTGCCTTGCAAGCGCACCGACCAGAAGGGCAGCCAGGGCTTCATCGCCCGCCATGACGGCTATGTGGCGCGCTTCGGCTTCCTGCATGAGCGCGAGCTGAAATTATCGACCGACGGCAATGTACTTGCCGGCAGGGACCGTTTCCTGCGCCCGGGCGGCGCTTCTATCCGCAACAATGGCCGTGACTTCGTCACGGTGCGTTTCCATGTCCATCCCGATATAAGCCTGCTCCAGGATGAGCATGACCGTCTGGTGCTGGCCGCCGACCATGCCGACACCTGGGTGTTTACCTCTACCGAAGTGGTGCCCGAGGTCGAGGAATCGATCTATTTCGCAGGGCTTGGCGGCCCGCGCCGCAGCCGCCAGATCGTGCTTGCGTTCAAGGCCTCGGAAATTTCCGAGGTCCACTGGCAATTGACGCGCACCATCATCGCCGGCCGTCCGGAAAAAGCTGAAGCCGATGGCAACGGCAGACACTGATCAAGTCTTGCGGCTTGATTTCCGGGCCTCATATGCTACGGCCCGCGGACGCTCTCCAACCAGAACTGGAAAGGCCGCCAGCCCATGGCCGTCGCCGCCAAGAACATTCCCGCGCCCGACCTTGTACCCATCCGTCGCGCGCTCCTTTCCGTCTTTGATAAGACCGGCCTGATCGATTTCGCCAGGGCGCTGGCTTCGGCCGGCGTCGAGCTAGTCTCGACCGGCGGCACCGCAAGGGCCCTTGCCGAGGCAGGCATGGCGGTGCGCGACGTGTCCGAGCTCACCGGCTTTCCCGAGATCATGGACGGCCGCGTCAAGACGCTGCACCCGTCGGTGCATGGCGCACTGCTTGGCGTGCGCGACGATCCCGAGCACGCCGCAGCGATGCGCGACCACGGCATCGAGCCGATCGATCTCGTCGTCTCCAATCTCTATCCGTTCGAAGAGGTGCGTCGCTCCGGCGCCGACTACGCGGCGATCGTCGAGAACATCGACATCGGCGGCCCGGCGATGATCCGTGCCTCGGCCAAGAACCACGCCTATGTCGGCATCGTCACCGATCCCGATGACTATGCCTCGGTGCTCAACGCGCTCGAGATGAATTTCGGCTCGTTGTCGCTGGATTTCCGCAAGAAGCTGGCAGCCAAGGCCTTTGCCCGCACCGCCACCTACGATGCGGCGATCTCGGGATGGTTCGCCGAGGCGCTTGAGATCGAGCATCCGACATGGCGCGCCTTCGGCGGCAAGCTGCAGTCGGTGATGCGCTATGGCGAAAACCCGCATCAGGGCGCCGGCTTCTATGTCAACGGCGACAGGCGGCCGGGCGTCGCCACGGCGCGCCAGCTTCAGGGCAAGCAGCTTTCCTACAACAACATCAACGACACCGACGCTGCCTTCGAGCTGGTCGGCGAGTTCGACCCGTCGCGCTCCGCAGCAATTGCCATCATCAAGCACGCCAACCCGTGCGGCGTCGCTGAGGACGCTTCGCTGCAGGCGGCCTATGCCAAGGCGCTGGCCTGCGACCCGGTCTCGGCCTTCGGCGGCATCGTCGCCATGAACCGCGTCCTCGATGCCGGAACCGCCGAAGAGATCGTCAAGACCTTTACCGAAGTGATCATCGCACCGGAGGCGTCCGAAGAAGCAGTGCGCATCATTGCCGCCAAGAAGAACCTACGCCTGCTGGTCACCGGCGGCCTGCCCGACCCTCGCGCGGCGGGCCTTGGCTTGAAATCGGTTGCTGGTGGTTTGCTGGTCCAGGGCCGCGACAACGCGGTGGTGGATGACCTCGAGCTGAAAGTGGTGACCAGGCGCGCTCCGACGCCGGCCGAATTGGCCGATCTGAAATTCGCTTTTCGCGTGGCAAAGCACGTCAAGTCGAACGCCATCGTCTACGCCAGGGATGGCGCTACAGTCGGCATCGGCGCCGGCCAGATGAGCCGGGTCGATTCCTCGCGCATCGCGGCGCGCAAGGCGCTCGACGCGGCCGAGGCTGCCGGCCTGACGGAGCCTTTGACCAGGGGCTCGGTCGTCGCCTCGGATGCCTTTTTCCCGTTCGCGGATGGGCTTTTGTCGGCAATCGAAGCCGGCGCCACAGCCGTCATCCAGCCCGGCGGCTCGATGCGCGACGATGATGTCATCGCCGCCGCCGACGCTCACGGCATTGCCATGGTCTTCACCGGAGTGAGGCATTTCCGGCATTGAACGCGTTACCCTCCCGCTGTGGGAGAAGGCAAGAGCAGCTCACTCCGCCGGCCGATCCGCCGGATAGGGCGTGCCGATCAGGATCGCCATGCCGGCGCCAAGGAACAGCACGATCGCCGCCATGCCGAGCCGCGCCGAGCCGCTAGCCAGGGTGATCGTGGCCACCATGAAGGGTGCGGCAAAACTGGTTGCCCGGCCGGCCAGCGCATAGATGCCGAAATAGCGGCCCGATTCGGCAGCGGAGACGCTGCGCGCCATGTAGGAGCGCGACGATGCCTGCACCGGCCCGAAGGCAAGCCCGATCAGCAGGCCGTAGAAAATGTAGGCTTTTTCCGCCGCCGTGCCGAACAATCCGCCACCATCCAGTCCGGGCATCACCCAGGCGCCGAACAGCGTATAGCCCGGCCCGGTAGAAACGATGCCGATCGTGGCAATGCTCAGCATGACCAGCGAAATCATCACTATGGTCTTGGAACCCAGCGCTGTGTCGAGGCGTGCGGCAACCAGGCAGCCGACGATGGCAACGACGTTGAGGATGATGCCGAACAGGCCGATCTCGGTAATCGACCAATGGAACATTGCCGCCGCAAACGTTCCGCCTAGCGCCAGCAGTGCGTTGACGCCGTCCTGATAGATCATACGGGCGACGAGAAAGCGAAAAATACCGCTGCGCTTGCGCACTTCGGCCAGCGTCGACTTCAGTTCCGATAGTCCCTCGCGCACCGCCGGCCCGATTGGAATGCCTTTGATCGCATCAGGCGTGAAGAAGAACATCGGCAGGATGAACAGGAAATACCAGGCCGCCGACAACGGCCCGGTAGCGCGCGCGTCCTCGCCGAGCCTGGGGTCGAGGCCGAAGATCGGGTCGAGCCCAACGACGGTCTTGCCGGTTTCAGGCGAGCCGGCCATGACGGTAACGACGAAGATCAGTGCGATCATGCCGCCGAGATAGCCGAGTCCCCAGGCCATGTTCGAGATCCTGCCGATGTCGCTCTTCGGCACCAGGCGGGGCATCATCGAATCATTGAACACAGTCGAGAATTCCGCCGCGACCGACGCCAGCGAGAACAACGCCACGACCAGAAAAAGATTAGAGCCGGGCGCGGCGAACCACAGCAGGGTGAGGCAGGTGATTTTAACCGCGGCGAAGAAGGCTATCCACGGTTTGCGTGGTCCGGTCTGATCGGCGATCGAGCCGAGGACCGGCGACAAAACGGCAATGACGAGGCCGGCGGCGGCAATGCCGTAGCCCCAGGCCGCTTGCCCGGTCTCTGGATTGCTGGCCATGCGCGAGACGAAATAAGGACCGAAGATGAAGGTGGTAACGACCGTGAAAAACGGCTGTGCCGCCCAGTCGAACAGCATCCATCCCCAGATGCCGCGTCCCGATGCCCGCTGCACTGCCATCTCAGCCATGTCCCCTCCGCTGGAGCTTGCTCCATGCCGATCGAATCGGAATGACGCTCCGTCTTCTTGTTGAGCACGATCTTGTCCAAAAGCCGATCGTCACTTTTTGGGATCATGCTCCGGTGCCCCCCAACGCAGGGCGCCGTTCGCTCAATAGCGCAGTTCTTCCCGGCAATCCCGCGCGATGTGGAAGACGTCTCACAGCTGCGTCAGATCACTCATCAGGCCGGACGCCACCGACAGCCGCGACACGGTGATGTCGCCGCCCTCGGTCAGCGCCTGCAGCCGCTCGCGGATGCGTCCGACCCGTTCGCCGCCGGCCTCCAACCATGCCGACACCGGATCCGCCGCCTCGGCATGGCCGGTCAGCGCCGCCACCGCGATGCCGCGCCTGGCCGCGCCGATCGTGTCGGTAGCGCGGGAAAGCGCCAGTTGATCGTAATAATCCGAGGGCGTGATCGAGCGCGCCGCATCTTCGACGCGCGGGATACGGAAGACATCGCTGACTGCAAAAAACGCCTTGGCGGCAGCGACGATGCCGGCATTTGCCGTCCGCGCCGTCAGCGCTATGTCGGGGATGAGTTCCGCCACATCGGTCAACGCCAGTTGCTCGGCAAGGCTCTCGGGCGCGCCGCCCCTCGACAGGCTGTGCCGCCGCTCCTCGATCCGCTCGCGCGAGAAGGCCGGCAGCAGCGAAACGAGCTTCGGCTCAAGCGCCTTGCGCGCATCCTGCAACTCGGCAATCCGCTGCCCGAGCAGTGCAGTGCCGGCATCGTTCTTCAGGTACCAGCCGCTCGTCACATAGATCAGCCGGCTGACCGCCTGATAGAGGTCGAGCTGGATCTGTCCGTCGATCTGGTTGTCGAGCGCGTCGATCTGGCGATACAGCGCCGGCAGTGCAAAGCCATCCCGCACCACGGCGAAGGTGCGCACGACATCGGCGGCACTGCGCCCGGTCGCTTCCTGCAGCCTGTTGACGAAGGACGGACCGCCGCGATTGACCAGGTCATTGGCGACGGCACGGGCGATGATCTCGCGGCGCAGGCGATGGCCGTGGATTTCCGCCGCATATTTCTTTGCCATGCGGTCGGGAAAGTAACCCATCAGGTCGCGGTCGAAATGCGGATCATCCGGCACGTCGCTGGCGACGATATCGGAAAACAGCACGATCTTGGCATAGGCAAGCAGCACGCCGAGCTCGGCCCGGGTGAGCGGCTCGCCGCGCGCATCGCGCTCGGCAAGAGCCGCCGGCGACGGCAGCGTCTCGACGGCACGGTCGAGCAGCCCGCGCGCCTCGAGCGCCTCCATGAAGCGGCTCTGATGGGCAATGTCGGCAAGGCCGCGCTTGCGAGCAAGGGACAGCGCCAGCGTCTGCTGGTAATTGTTGGACAGCACCAGGGCGCTGACCTCGTCGGTCATCTCGGCCAGCAATTTGTTGCGCGACGGCCGCGTCAGCGATCCCTTCCGCATGGCGGAAGCCAGCGCGATCTTGATGTTGACCTCGACGTCCGAGCAGTTCACGCCGCCCGAATTGTCGATCGCATCTGAGTTGCAGCGGCCGCCATTCAATCCGAATTCGATGCGCGCCCACTGCGTGACGCCCAGATTGGCGCCTTCACCGATGACCTTGGCACGCAGGTCGAGCGCGGTGATGCGGATCGCGTCATTGGCACGGTCGCCGACGTCCTGGTTGGTCTCGCCCGATGCCCTGACATAGGTGCCGATGCCGCCGAACCACAAAAGATCTGCTGACGCCTTGAGGATGGCACTCATGATCTCGACCGGCGTGGCCGTTGTCTTGCCGAGGCCGATAGCTGCAGCCGCGGCGGCCGGCAAGGTGATCGACTTCTGGCTGCGCGAGACGATGATGCCGCCTTCGGACAGCTTCGTCTTGTCGTAATCCTGCCAGCTTGAGCGGGCGAGAGCGAACATACGCCGGCGCTCGGCCATCGAAGCGGCCATGTCGGGATCGGGATCGATGAAGATGTCGCGATGATCGAAGGCGGCGATCAGCCGGGTCTGCTCCGACAGCAGCATGCCGTTGCCGAACACGTCGCCCGACATATCGCCAACGCCGACGACGGTGAACGGCGTGGTTTGGATGTCGCGGTTCATCTCGCGGAAATGCCGCTTGACCGCTTCCCAGGCGCCCTTGGCGGTAATGCCCATCTTCTTGTGGTCGTAGCCGGCCGAACCGCCGCTGGCGAAAGCGTCGTCGAGCCAGAAGCCGTGCCTTTCGCTGATGGCGTTGGCGATGTCCGAGAAGGTCGCCGTGCCCTTGTCCGCGGCGACGACGAAATACGGATCATCCTGATCGCGCCGCACGACGCCGGCTGGCGGGACGACGCCGTCCAGCCCGATATTGTCGGTGATCGACAACAGGCTGGAAACGTAATTCTTGTAGGCGGCCGTGCCGGCCTCGAAAATTGCGTCGCGCCCGGCGCTCATCGGCAGCTTTTTCGGGTAGAAGCCGCCCTTGGCGCCAACCGGCACGATCACCGCATTCTTGACCTGCTGTGCCTTGACCAGGCCGAGCACCTCGGTGCGATAGTCCTGCGCACGGTCCGACCAGCGCAGGCCGCCGCGCGCGACCGGGCCGAAGCGCAGATGCACACCCTCGACCTCGGAGCCGTAGACGAAGATCTCTCGCCATGGCCGCGGCGCCGGCAGCCCGTCGACCGATTGCGAATCGAGCTTGATCGCCAGCGATTGGCCTTTCTGTTTCGTATCGGCAACGAAATGATTGGTGCGCAGCGAGGCTTCGATCAGGTTCAGATAACGGCGGATGATGGTGTCGTCGTCAATGTTGGGAACGTCTTCCAGCGCATCCGTGATCTTGGCTTTCAGATGTTTGGCCTGAACGACGCCTTCCGTCTCGGCCGTCGGGCTGAGGCGGGCGACAAACAGCGCATGCAGGCCGCGGGCGATCTCGGGATAACGTTTGAGCGCGGCGGCGATGAAATCCTGGCTCTGCGGGATGCCGGCCTGCTGCAGATAGCGGCCATAGGCGCGCAGGACAGTGATCTCGCCCGACCACAGGCCGGCGGTCTGGGCAAGGCCGTTATAGCCGTCATTGTCGACATCGCCGCGCCAGACGGAAAGGAACGCATCCTGGAAAAGCGCGCCGCCATTGCCGAGGTCGATCGGCCTGCCGTAGCTGTTCTCGAGTTCCATGTCGTGGATGAAGACCATGCCGGATTGAATGTCGCCGACCTCGAAAGTGCGCTCGCTGATGACGCGGAAACCGATGTTTTCCAGCACGGGCACGCGCCGCGACAGCGCCACCGGGCTGCCATGGTGATAGATCTTCAGCGCAGCCTGATGCGGCTTCTGGACGGTGTGACGGTAATAGTCGATGGCGATCGGATTTGACGTATCGAGCTTGGCGATGCGCCCGGCGTCGGCCAGCGCCACGGCCGGCGGAAAACTGTCGCGATAACTTTCCGAAAAACGCGAGGCGATGGCCGTGAGTCTCGCATCGGCGCCGGTCTCTGTCGCGGTCTCGCGCAGTGCATCGTCCCAGGTCCGTACGATGTCGCGGATCGCCGCCTCGATCGTCGCCTGCTCGACCTTCGGCGTCTTGCCGCCGGAGCGGCCGATGATGAAATGGACGCGCGCCAGCCCGCCTTCCGGGAAGGCCGGATAATAGGCCGACAGCCGGCCTTCGAAGACGGTCTTCAGATAGGTGCCGATCTTCTCGCGCACGACGCTGTCGTAGCGGTCGCGCGGCACGAAGACGAGCACGGAGACGAAGCGGTCGAACTGGTCGACACGCACCAATGCCCTGACGCGCGGTCGCTCGATCAAGCCCAGTATGGCTTCGGCATGCTTGCGCAGGATCGGCACCGGAACCTGGAACAGCTCGTCGCGCGGATAGCTCTCCAGCACGTTGATCAAAGCTTTGCCGGAATGGTCGCTTGGATTGAAGCCGGATTTGGCAATGACGGTTTCCGCCTTCGAGCGCAGGTAGGGGATTTTCATCACCGAGCGCGTATAGGCAGTCGAGGTGAACAGGCCGACGATACGGAGCTCGCCTGAAAGCACGCCTTTGCCGGTGTAGGTCTTGACGCCGATGTAGTCGAGGTAGATGCGGCGGTGCACCGATGACTTGGCGTTGGCCTTGGTGACGATCAGCGGTTCCGGCCCATGCAGGAAGGCACGGATTTCCGGCGTCGTGCTCACCGCTTCGGTGCCGCGCCTGAGCACCAGCACGTCGGGATCGGAAAGGATGCCGAGGCCGGGCTTTTCGGCGCGCTCGAGCATGCCGCTCGTCTCGCCGCCGGTGTAGTTGAATTCGCGCATGCCGAGAAAGGTGAAATTGTCGTCGCGCAGCCATTCGAGGAAGGCGATCGCTTCGGTGACATGGGCCTTGTCGAGCGGCACTGGCGAGTAGCGGAATTCCGAGATCGCCTGGTCGAGGCGGGCAAGCATCGGCTTCCAGTCGGTGACGGCGGCTCGCACCTGGCCGAGCAGCTTGGTCAGGCGTGCGGCCAGGCCTTCGGCCTGCTCGGCCGAAAGGCGGCCGATATGGACATGGATGACGCTCAGTCGGTCATGGCTGTGGTCGCCCTTGGCATAACCGCCATCGCCGAGGATTTCCTCGACGCCGTTCTTGCCGTGCCTGACGACTATGACCGGATGGGTAACCAGCAGCGGCTCGCCAGCGCTTTCTGTAATCTCGCCGAGGACGGAATCGAATAGGAACGGCATGTTGTCGTTGACGACGGTGATCACCGTCATCGGCCGGCCCTGGCGGACGACACCGGAATCGACGTCTATGGCAACGACGCAGTCGTCCTTCTTGTGCCTGGCCACTGCGCGGCCGGCGAGTTCGGCAGCGCGTTCGAGATCGATGACGTCATAGGCGGCGACATCTTCGGCCGGAGCTCGGGCCAGCAAGTAGTCGGCAAGCCTGCCGGGCTTTTCGCCACCCGCGGCTTCACCCCTCGTCACGCCGGCTTTTTTCAACCGGCTCGCTGACTTTACGCTGGCCATGAGTCCCTCCCGTCACATGTTTTTGCGGCTATGCTAACAGATGACGGGTATTTGGCGACAAAGGTTTGACGGCTTGCGACGAAATGTCGGAATTCACCGGCAGCCTGGCGAAAACGAGGAGAAATCCGCCATGACGGAGAAAATTACCGCGCTTGACCTGGCACCAGCGGAGCTGAGCGACGCGAGCAAGGCCTATTTCGCCAAGTGCCGGGAGAAGCTCGGCCTCGTTCCCAATGTGCTGCTCGCCTATGCCTTCGACGAGAAGAAGCTGCGCGCTTTCACCGACATGTACAATGATTTGATGCTGGGTGAATCCGGCCTGTCGAAACTCGAGCGCGAGATGATCGCGGTGGCCGTCTCGTCGGTCAACCATTGCTACTATTGCCTGGTCGCGCATGGCGCGGCGGTGCGCCAGCTTTCCGGCGACCCGGCCTTCGGCGAGATGATGGTGATGAATTTTCGCGCCGCCGAGCTTTCGGACAGGCAACGCGCCATGCTCGAATTCGCGGTGAAGCTGACCGGGCAGCCGGCAAAGATCGTCGAAGCGGACCGGGCGGCGCTGCGGCAAGTCGGCTTTTCCGACCGCGACATCTGGGACGTCGCCTCGACCGCGGCGTTCTTCAACATGTCGAACCGGCTGGCATCGGCAATCGATATGCGGCCGAACGATGAATACCATGCGATGGCGCGATAGGGCACCGCCGTTGCGAGCCAACCGCACATTATATTAGCTACTTCGCATTCTCGTTGCTTGTTTGCCGGTTTGGTCCGATGATCGGCATGCGGCATGACCGCATGCCGGTTCGATGCCGCCGATCAAAGGAGGAGAACATGGCGAAATTTCTCTACGTCTATCACGGCTCGGGCAAGATGCCGACCGAGGAGGCCGAACGGAAGGCAGCGATGGATGCCTGGAACGGCTGGTACGGCAAGCTTGGCTCAGCGGTGGTCGACGGTGGCAATCCAGTCGGCATGTCGAAGACCCTGCTGCCCGGCGGCAAGGTCGAGAACAATGGCGGTAGCAATCCGACCGCCGGTTACACCATCATCGAAGCGAAAGACATCGACGATGCCGTCGGCAAAGCCAAGGATTGTCCTATCCTGACGGACCCGGGTTTCAGCGTCGAGATTGCGCCGATAATCGAAATGGGTTGACGCGCCGGCTCAGGACCGCGCCGCGATAGCCGCCGCAGCGCCGGCCATGGTTCCGGCGCTGACGCGGTTGGCGATCTTCATCGCCCGCTTGCTTTTGAGCAGCTTGCGCGCCTGTGATGCGGCGAGCACCCAGGTCAAATCGATAGCGACCAGGACAACGGCCATGGTCGCGGTCAGCTCGACCCAGCCGATCATGCTGACCGAACCGAGGTCGATGATGGTCGGCAGCAGCGCCAGATAGAACATCATGATCTTGGGGTTGCCGAGCGTCACCGCCATGCCGGCAAAGAACAGTCTGACGGGCGAATCTTCGCGCGGCAGCGCGCCTTCCTTGGTCTCGACCGGTGCCGTCCACATCTTCCAGGCAAGCCAGCCGAGATAGGCGACGCCGACCCACTTCACGACGACAAAGGCTAAATGGAACGTCTGCGCCACCACGGCGAGGCCAAACACCGCCAGGGACAGCCAGATCGCTTCGCCGATCCACATGGCAAGCAGGAACGGAAACACGTCGCGAAACCCTTTCGAGATGACCCGCGCCACAAGAGCGGCGATCGATGGGCCGGGCGAGCCGGCTGCAACTAGCAGGGCGCCGGCAAAAATCAGCAGCGACGTGAAATGCATAACGCGGTCTCGTTTGAAATGTTTGGGTCGTTCAACATAACCCAACTGTTCCGGCGACGGTAGCGTCTACCGAAAGAAGGCTTGTCGGCCAGGCACCTCACGGCTAGAGATGTCGTTCCGAAATCCTTTCCGAGCTTCACTTTGCCTACGTAACCGCCGGTCTCGTCAACTCCCCCAACACAGAGCAGGGCGTCGCAGTCGCGATGCCTGTTTTCACATCATGTGTTCCTCGGGTGGCGGTTCGAGACCGGTTTGGCACTGCTGAACCGCTGTCGCGCATAACCACCCGCGACACCTGATTTCCAACTACCGCAGTCTCTCGCCACGCCGTGCCCGCAAGGGTTCTCGATATCGCCGATCTGACGAACTTCCCGACGGGAAGGGCTTTTCGGCATGCCTTCGATACTGCGTATCCGCTGGGCGATCACACCCAAGACCGCACCTCGACCTCACCTCAACTGCAATCGCTGCGGCGGCCTGAAAGCCTATCGCTGCAGCGGCAAATTCCGGGTCAATGCCAACGGCAAGCGCATTCACGCCTGGTTGATCTACCGCTGCATCGACTGCGACAATTCCTGGAATTTCGGCATTCTGGAGCGCTGCAGCCGCCGCGATATCGAACCGGCAATATTGCAGGCGCTCGAAAGCAATGATCCGGTCCTGGCGCGGCGCCATGCTTTCGATGTTGCCGCATTGCGAAGCAGTATCGGGCGCGTCGAGGAGTTTCCCGAAGCCATCGTTCATAAGCAGGTGCTCGGGGACAGGCCGGAAAATACCAGCGCTCTCGAACTTCAGCTCTGGCTCGAAATGCCGACAACGCTGCGGCTCGACCGGTTGCTGGCCAGCGAACTCGGTGTCCCGCGATCGCGGCTACAGGTTTGGGAAGAGAAGCGATTGCAGGTGGTTGGTCCGGACGGGGCCAAAGCCTTGCGCCGGCCGGCGCGGGCGGGAACGGCGATCCGGATCCACCTGTCTGGCGAACCAGACCGGGACGAAATCATTTCGGCTGCAGGTGGATGAGGCGACGGCAAGGGCACCCGTAATCAGAGACAGTTACGGCCAGGGGTCAGTCGCCCTCTTTGGAGGCCGAGCCAATCAAACCCTTGGCCGTATCGAGATCGCTGTCGGCGACTTGCACATGGATCAAGCCAAGCCTGCCCGTGTCGAGAAGATAATTCGCGAGAGCATAAATTCCATAAGCGTCGAGCATCGACACGCAAACTTCGGCCTCGGGTCGATTGTCGTATATGACAGCCGTGACGAGTTTACCGCTCATTGCGCGGTATTGCCCTTTATGCCGCGCCGACCACTTTCGCCGACTTCTCAAAACGCTTGCGCTCGTTCGGATCGAGATAGAGCTTGCGCAGGCGGATGGTCTTCGGCGTCACTTCGACCAGCTCGTCGTCCTGGATCCAGGCCAGCGCGCGTTCCAGCGTCATGCGGATCGGCGGTGTCAGCTTCACCGCCTCGTCCTTGCCGGCGGCGCGGATGTTGGTCAGCTTCTTGCCCTTGAGCACGTTGACTTCGAGGTCGTTGTCCCTGGAATGGATGCCGATGATCATGCCCTGATAGACCTTGACGCCGGGGTCGATGACCATCGGGCCGCGGTCTTCCAGGTTCCACATGGCGTAGGCCACCGATTCACCCTGTTCGTTGGAGATCAGCACGCCGTTGGTACGGCCCGGCAGCTCACCCTTGTAAGGTTCATAGGCATGGAACAGCCGGTTCATCACAGCGGTGCCGCGCGTGTCGGTCAACAGTTCCGACTGGTAGCCGATCAACCCGCGCGTCGGTGCGTGAAAGACGATGCGCTGGCGATTGCCGCCCGAAGGGCGAAGCTCGACCATCTCGGCCTTGCGCTCCGACATCTTCTGCACGACGACGCCGGCATGCTCCTCGTCGACGTCGATGACGACTTCCTCGACCGGCTCCAGCAATTCTCCGCTGTCGCCCTTCTGCATGACGACGCGCGGCCGCGACACGGCGATCTCAAAACCTTCGCGGCGCATCGTCTCGATCAGCACGGCCAGCTGCAATTCGCCGCGGCCGGAAACGAAGAACGAATCCTTGTCAGGTGATTCCTCGATCTTCAGCGCGACATTGCCTTCTGCCTCGCGCAGCAGGCGGTCGCGGATGACGCGGCTGGTCACCTTGTCGCCTTCGGTACCGGCCAGCGGCGAATCGTTGACCAGGAAAGACATCGTCACGGTCGGCGGATCGATCGGCTGCGCGTGCAGCGGCTCGGTCACCGACAGGTCGCAGAACGTGTCGGCGACGGTGCCCTTCGACAGGCCGGCAATAGCGACGATGTCGCCCGCCTGCGCCTCGTCGATGGGCTGGCGCTCGAGCCCGCGGAAAGCAAGGATTTTCGAGATTCGGCCGGTTTCGACCTGGGTGCCGTCATGGTGCAGCACCTTGACCGCCTGGTTGGATTTCAGCGTGCCGGATTCGATACGGCCGGTGATGATGCGGCCGAGGAACGGATTGGCTTCCAGGATGGTGCCGATCATGCGGAACGGGCCGGGATGAACGGTCGGCGCCGGCACGTGCTTGATGACGAGGTCGAACAGCGGCGCCAGAGCCTGGTCCTTCGGACCTTCGGGGTTTTCCGAGACCCAGCCGTCGCGGCCTGAACCATAAAGGATAGGGAAGTCGAGCTGCTCGTCGGTGGCGTCAAGTGCTGCAAAAAGATCGAACACCTCGTTGACCACTTCGACGTGGCGGGCATCTGGCCGGTCGATCTTGTTGATGACGACGATCGGCTTCAGTCCAACCTTGAGTGCCTTGCCGACCACGAATTTGGTCTGCGGCATCGGCCCCTCGGCGGCGTCGACCAGCACGATGGCCGAATCCACCATCGACAGAATGCGCTCGACCTCGCCGCCGAAGTCGGCGTGGCCGGGCGTGTCGACGATGTTGATGCGGGTGTCCTTCCAGTCGACCGAGGTCGCCTTGGCCAGGATGGTGATGCCGCGTTCCTTTTCGAGGTCGTTCGAATCCATGGCGCGCTCGGCGACGCGCTGGTTGTCGCGGAACGAGCCGGACTGTTTCAGAAGCTGGTCGACGAGGGTGGTTTTTCCATGGTCGACGTGCGCGATGATCGCGATATTGCGGATTTTCATGTTTCGGTCTCGGGAGCGTTGCAGGCAGCAGGCCAAAAGGCGCTGCCTCTTTCGGTTGGGCGGCTCATACAGGGTTTTTCGCAATTGCGAAAGAGGAGGCGAGCCACCAAATAAAGTCACCAAATCTTAAATGTCTTGGTGTGAAGTGGAATTATTAACCAAGGCGGAACCTTTCATGGTCCGGACAGTTCGAATTTCATGATCGAGATAGGCATCAAACTCCGGCCGATTTTGGCATGTACCGCGCTCGCCGTCCTCCTCGCGGCCGGCGCGGCGCAGTCGGCGGCGTCGTTCAAGGAGACGCGGTCTGCTTTGCCGTCCGACAAGCCGTCGGCGGAGCAGCTTTTTGCCGATGCTCCCGATGGCGTCGATCCGGTGGTGACCGGGCCGGTCAGCGCCGCCTTCAAGCAGCGGCAGCAAAATGCCGGATGCGACAGCGCCGTCTGGCCCAACATTCCCGTCGTCTGCTATCCCGATTGATATACGTCCTACCCTCGGGCTGGCCCGAGGGTAGTGACGCCGTCGCTCACGCCGACCGCACCGGATCGAGCGTGACCTTGTAGAGTTCGCTGTCGTCGCGATCCATCAGCCGCACCGTCAACTGCTCGGTGGCGCCATCGATTTCGACGAGCCCGAAGAACTGCAGGCCGGCCGAAGGCGGTAGGTTTTGACCCTGTTCGGCAGTTGGTGCCTTTATGAACTTCAGCTCCGGGCCGAATGTCATATCGAAACCATTAGGCCCGAACGTGCGGAATGGATCGGACCCGAAACGAATTCCCAAAACGGATTGAAGTCCTGGAACTGCGCCTTGTCCGGATTGTAGTAATGCGCGGCTGTGTAATGCACGTCTGCGGTGAGCCAGACAGTGTTGCTGATACCCGCATTCTTTATATAGCGAAGAAGGTCGGCAATTTCCAGCTCACGCCCTTTGGCCGGGCCATTGTCGCCATTGCTGACCGCCTCGGCCCCTACCTTCTTGGTGCCGTCGTTCCAGACGACGAGGCCGAGCGGCATGTCGGCGGCGATGATTTTCCAGGTTGCGTTGGAATTCGCCAGTTCACGCTTCAGCCACTTGATCTGCTGTTCACCGAGGATGCGCGATTGCGGCGTCATCGTCTCCTGCATATCCGAACCGTTGGGGCCGCGGTAGGAACGCATGTCGAGGAAGAACACGTCGAGCAGCGGACCATAGGCGATCTTGCGGTAGACGCGGCCGGGCTCCGACGGCTCGTAACGGATCGTCGTCATTTCGTGGAAGGCGCGCGCCGCACGTGCCGCCAGCACATGGATGGATTTTTCAGTGTAGCGATCGTCGGCGCTCAGGTCCTTCGAGTCCGACCAGTTGTTCAGCACCTCGTGGTCATCCCACTGATAGAAGGTCGGACAGATGGCGCTGAGCGCCAGCACATGCCTGTCCATCATGTTGTATTTCCACTGCGCCCGGTATTCGTCCAACGTCTCGGCAACCCTGCGCTTCTCGTCGATCAGCACTTTGTTTTTCCACTTGCCGCCGTTGGGCAGGTCGACCTCGTCCTTCATCGCACCATCGGCATAGATCGTATCGCCCGAATGCAGGAAGAAGTCGGGCGTGTGCTTGGCAATGGTGGCGTAGGTCTTCATGCCGGTCTCGTCGATGCCCCAGCCTTGGCCGGCGGTGTCGCCCGACCAGGCAAAGCGAATGTCGCGCTTCGAGGCAGGTGCCGTGCGGAAGCGGCCGACGACCGGCTCGGAAACGGCGTTGATGTCGGCAAGATCGGCCGCGACCATGCGGTAGAAGATGTCCTGGTCGGAGGCGAGATCGGTAAGCAGCCGCTTCACCGTATAATCGCTGGCCGGCGAGGTATCGAGCGGCGCCAGGCGGACGGCATTGGTGAAGCTTTCGGTCGACGACACCTCGAACATGACGCGCGACGGCCGGTCGGTGCGTGTCCAGACCATGCCGCTGGTGGCATCGACGTCGCCGGATTGGATGCCATGGGTGAACGCCGGGCGCTGATTGGCGCGCGAGTAATAGGGAAGGGCGAGGCCCGAGGCGCCGACCAGGCCAACGGCGCTGGCCGACGTGACGAAAGCGCGCCGCGTCATCGAAATCTTGTTCATGGCTGTCTCCTGGATGGCATTGAACGTCGCCGCCAAGCTCCAGCTTCAATGTTTCAGGCACATTTCGAAACGATGAAGGTTTGATAACAGTGAACAGGCTGGCGAATCTCCCTCGTTGAGGGGGAGATGTCGCCGAAGGCGACAGAAGGGGGTCGTCTCGCACGGAGCGCCGGCCTCCTGCATCGGCGATAAGGGGCCGAGCCCAGTCGGACCGACCCCCTCTGGCCGCTTCGCGGCCATCTCCCCCTCAAGGGGGGAGATTAGCACGGCCGATTGCGCCCTATGCCGCCTGCGGTTCCGGATCAAACGCCGGGCGGGTGGTATTGATCAGCAGCGAGATGCAGGCGGCGGCTATTGCCGTCATACCGGCGATCAGGAAGGCAAGCTCGTAATTGCCTTGCAGCTCGCGCATGGTGCCGCCGAAGAAGGCCGCTGTCGCGGCGCCAACCTGATGGCCGGCGACGATCCAGCCGAAGACGATCGGTCCGCTGCGGTCGCCGAACGCCTCGTTGGAAAGCCTGAGCGTCGGCGGCACCGTGGCGATCCAGTCCAGTCCGTAAAACACGGCGAAGATGATCAGGCTGGTTGCCGAAAAGCCGGAATAGGGCAGATAGATCAGCGACAGGCCGCGAATACCGTAATAGACGCCGAGCAGCTTGCGCGGGTCGAAACGGTCGGTGAGCCAGCCCGACAGCGTCGTGCCGATAAGATCGAAGATGCCCATCATCGACAGCAGGCCGGCGGCTTGCACTTCGCCTATGCCCATGTCGCCGCAAAAGGCGATCAGGTGCGTGCCGACCAACCCGTTGGTGGTGAAGCCGCAGACGAAGAAAGTGGCGAACAGATACCAGAAGACGCGCGTGCCGGCGGCGCGGCGCAGCGTGCTCATCGTATGCGCGAGGAAATTGCCTTGCGCGGCAGGTGGTGACGGCGGCACGTCGTCGAGCTCGGCGCCATAGCGCACCATGCCGATGGAGGCCGGCCGCTCCGGCACCAGCAGCCAGACCAGCGGCAGCAGGCAGGCGGTGGCAACCGAGACCGCGATGACAACCGGCCTCCAGCCGCCCGACTGGGCGAGCGAGGCGAGCAGCGGCAGGAAGACCAGCAGCCCGGTGGCACTGGACGCCGACATCAGTCCCATCACCAAGCCGCGATTGGTCTTGAACCAGCGGTTGACGATGGTCGCGCCGAGCACGGTGGCGACGGCGCCCGAGCTGACGCCGGAAAACACGCCCCAGGTGAGGAGCAGATGCCACGGTTTGGTCATCAACAGGCTGAGCGCGGTCGATCCCGACATCAACAGCAGCGCGGCAAGCAAGGTGCGGCGCAGCCCGATCCGCTCCATCAACGCCGCGGCAAACGGCCCGGTCAGGCCATAGAGGAAGATGCCGGTGGCCGCCGCCAGCGACACCACGTCGCGCCGCCAGCCGAAACTGTTCTCCAGCGGCAGCATCATGACTGCCGGCGCCGAACGCAGGCCCGCTGCGATCAGCAGGCAGAGGAAGATGACGGCGACCACGACGAAAGCGTAGCGCTGGCCAAACGGGCGGGATTGAGTTATCATGTTACTGACCGGTACGTTGCAGGAGCGCGAAACATACGTACCGACCGGTAACATTGTCAACCAGCTAATCGGCAGACCAGGCATGAAAAGCATTGAACCAACGATCAAGGCCAATGACGCACCGCCGCCTCGCGCCGCCGAACGGATTCTCCAGGTGGCGCGCGATCTGTTCTACCGGCAAGGCATCAGGGCGATCGGCGTCGACGAGATCGTGCGGCGTGCCGGCGTCACCAAGCCCAGCCTCTACCGCAGCTTTCCGTCCAAGGACGAGCTGGCCGCATCCTACCTTCGGCACTATGACCTCGAATTCTGGGAGCGCTTCGACGAGGCGGTGAATGCCCATCCGGGCGATCCGCGCGCGCAGATCGTCGCCTTCCTGACGCGTGTCGGCAAGCGTACGCAAAGGCCCGATTATCGTGGCTGCGGCATGACCAATGCCGCGGTCGAATATCCCGAACATGGCCATCCGGCCCGCGTCGTGAGCGAGGCCAACAAGCAGGAATTGCGCCGCCGCCTGCGTGCCATGGCGGCGGCGATGGGCGCCGGCGACGCCGAGACGCTGGGCGACGGGCTGCTGCTGCTGATCGAGGGCGCCTATATTAGCGGTCAGTTGTTCGGTGCCGGCGGACCGGCGCAGTCAGTGGCCCGCAACGCCGATCTTCTCATAGAGGCAAGCTTGAAGAAATAGTGGTCCGTTTTACCAGACCACTGTGCGCAGCCTGACTTCCTCTAGGCTGCTGCTAAATTTGACGGTACGCTGCGCCCCCCGAACTGAGTTGTTCCGCCATGCGCGCTCTCTTGATCCCGCTTGCCCTCGCCGGTTTCTGCCAGGCGGCCCGGGCCGGCGACATATCCAGCGTCTATACCGATCTCGATTGGGAGAAGGACTGCGTCACCTATGCCCAAGCGGAGGAAGGCGACGGCGACTGGGCCGATCTCGCCTGTTCGGGCTACCGCGGCTACCCGGTGCTGGTTTCCTACGACGACGCGCGGGAATCGCTGTTCTACGGCTTTCCACCTGGCGATATGACCACGGTCTGGGAAAGCTTTTCCGGCCTCAATTCGGCTGGACCCAAGGTCGAGTGGCGGATCGAAACCAACGGCAAAACTGCCATTCCCTTCGCCGTCATTCATCGTCGCTCGATCAGCGATACCGAGGGCGAGAACAAGTCGACGGAAGTGCTGATCGTCGCCAAGGTTGCCCAGCCTGACGCCCACGAAGGTTGCACGATCGGCCTTGTGCTCGCCACCGGCAATCCCGCCGCCAACGATCAGGCGCGCAAGCTTGCCGACGAGAAGGCACGCACCTTCGCCTGCGGCAAGGACAGGCGTGAGGTGCTTGGCGACGCGCCCGCTTTCGGCCGCGTCGACAACTGATTATTTGCGCCCGATAATTACTTGCGCCTGGCCCGCTCGATTGCCTCGACGATCATCTTCTTGGCATAGGCCGCATCGTACCAGCCTTCGATCTTGACCCATTTGCCGGGTTCGAGATCCTTGTAGTGCTCGAAAAAGTGCTGCACTTGCTGGCGGGTGATGTCGGGCAATTGCGTGTATTCGTGGACGTCCTCGTAGCGCAAGGTCAGCTTGGGCGAAGGCACCGCGATCACCTTCTCGTCCTGGCCGGCATTGTCCTCCATCACCAGCACGCCGATCGGCCGCACATTGATGACGCAGCCTGGCACCAGCGCGCGCGTGTTGCAGACCAATACGTCGATCGGGTCACCGTCGCCCGACAGCGTATGCGGTACGAAACCGTAATTGCCGGGATAGCGCATCGAAGTGTGAAGGAAGCGGTCGACGAACAGCGTGCCAGCCTCCTTGTCCATCTCGTACTTGATCGGCTCGCCGCCAATCGGCACCTCGATAATGACGTTGACGTCCTCGGGCGGGTTCTTTCCGCTGGCAATCGCTTCGATACGCATCGCTTTATCCCTCTCTCGATTGGAGATCGATAGCGGGCGACGGCGAATGGTGCAATGCGGCGAATGGTACGGGGAGATCGTCCGAACCGAAAACCGGCCGGATCATGCGCTGGCCGTCATTCCCAGACGAAAGCGACCTTCTTCAGCGCCTTCTGCTCGAATATCTCGACGCCTTCGGCAACATCGCGGCCACCGGCGCCGGCATAAAAGGCAAGTGCGTTCTGATTGTCTTCCAGCGCCCAGACCACCATGCCTTTCAGGCCATGGTCGGCCAGCCGTGCCCGCGCGGCCGAGAACAGCCGGCTGCCGAGCCCGATGCCTTGATATTCCGGCCGCAGGTAAAGTTCGTAGATCTCGCCCTGCTGCCTGAGTTCGCGGGCGCGGTTCTTGCCGATCGTCGCATAGCCGGCAATTTTGCCGCCGATTTCGACGACCAGGACGGTGGCAGCGCGGCGAATGGCATTCGCCCACCAGTCGGCGCCGCGGCGGTTGATCATCGATGTCAGCGTGCGGTGCGGGATGATGCCCGAATAGGCGCCGCGCCAGGCCTCGAGATGCACGTCGGCGATGGCGGCTGCATCGCGCGGTTCGGCTTTCCTGATGTCGATGCTCAGCGTATTCATGATTGGTTAACCATAAACCCGCTGCGCCCGATTGCAAGAGTCCGGTCAACCGCCGCGATGCTTTCACACAGCCGGACGGTGCGTCCTTGAGACGCTGCGAAACCGCTTTTGGCGAGATCAAATCTCGACCAGATGGTCGTCCAGTTCGTTGCTGTCGCCGGTCGAGACCGGAAAATGCTCGGCCAGTACCGCACCGACTGCTTGGATCGCCTTGACGAACCCCTCGGCAAGCCGATCGTCGCCGGCATGCGCCGTAAGGTCGCGGACGACACCGTCCCAGACATGCTGGCCGACACGAGAATCGATCCCGCTGTCGGCGACCACCTCGGCGTAGCGCTCGGCAATCGAGACGAACACCAGCACGCCAGTGCGCGCCGTGGTGCGGTGGACGTTGCGGGCGAGGAACTGCTTCATCGCATTGGCGTGGGCGGCCTGGTAGCGCAGCCGCCTCGGCACCAAATGGATGCGCAATGCCGGCAATGCCCACAACAGGATGAGCACACTGGCAAGCGCCAGAAGCTCGGCGATGACGAAATGCGGCAAGCGGATCGACAGCCACCAGGCTTCCAGCCCATAACCGACGGCGAGGCTGACGACGAGCATGCCGAGCATCGCCATGAAAGCGGCCGGGAAGAAATAGCTGTCGCTGGCATGCGCCACGACGCAGTAGATCTCGCCGTCGGTCTTTGATTCGGCAGCGCGGATCGCACCGGCGATGCGCTCATGATCCTCGGGGCTGATCGGTCGTGTTGCCATGATTGATGTCTCACCAGCTTCCTGAAGAACCGCCGCCGCCGGACGAACCGCCGCCGCCTGAAAACCCGCCGCCGGAACTTCCGGACGACCAACTGCTGCTGGAGCTTCCCGACGACCAGCCACTGCCGGACGAGGTCCCCGACGTCCAGGCACCGCCACCGGAGGATGACGAAGCTGGCCGGCGGCCGTAGCGGAACGTCATGCCCAGCCACTTGTACACGCCCGGCGACAGTTTCGTGCCGAAGATCGGCGGCAGGAACGCCATTGCCAAGCCGCCGAAGAACATCGTCGCCCACAGGACAATGAACAGCATGAAGATGGGATCGACAGGATTGTCATTCGCCGGATTGCGCTTGCCGCGCGCCTCCAGTTCTTCGGGATTGCCTTCCAGCACCATGATCATGTCGTCGACGGCCTTGCTGATACCGCCAGAGAAATCGCCGGCACGGAAGGCCGGCACCATGTCGTTTTCGATGATCAGCTTGGTGTGCAGGTCGGTCAGCGTGCCTTCCAGCCCATAGCCGACCTCGATGCGCATCTTGCGGTCGTTCGGCGCCACCAGGAGCAGGACGCCGTTGTTCTCCTTCGCCTGGCCCAGTTTCCAGGCGCGGAACAGCCGGTTGGCGTAAGGCTCGATCTCCTCGCCGTCGAGGCTGGGGATGGTCGCGACGACGATCTGGTCCGAACCCTTCGTCTCGAACTCGGCAAGCTTCTGCGTCAGCGCCGCCTCGGTCGCGGCATCGATGATGCCGGCATTGTCGACGACCCGTCCGGTCAGTGCCGGCAGTGCGGCGGCGAAGGCCGCGAAGCCGACCAGCAGCACCGCCATGGCCAACAGCGCGGTGCCGATCGTTTTGATGAAACGGCCGGATTCCACCGGGCTGATGGCGTGTCTTGTCATCTCGTCACCAACTTCCCGATGAGCCGCCGCCGCCGGACGAACCGCCGCCGCCGGAAAACCCGCCACCGCTTGAACTCGACGACCATCCCCCGCCGGAACCTCCCGACCAGCCGCCGGACGACCGCCGGTTTGGCTCGAAGGTCATGCCCAGCCAGCGATAGCGGCCGGGACCGATCTTCTGGCCGAAGATCGGCGGCAGGATGGAGGCTGCGAGGCCGCCGAAAAAGATGATTGCCCAGATGGCTATGAAGATCGTGAAGAACAGATCGTCGCTGTTGAACGGCGGCTGCTGGTTGCGTTCGCCGCGCGCCTCCAGTTCTTCGGGATTGCCTTCCAGCACCATGATCATGTCGTCGACGGCCTTGCTGATGCCGCCTGAGAAATCGCCGGCACGGAAGGCCGGCACCATGTCGTTTTCGATGATCAGCTTGGTGTGCAGGTCGGTCAGCGTGCCTTCCAGCCCATAGCCGACTTCGATGCGCATCTTGCGGTCGTTCGGCGCCACCAGAAGCAGGACGCCGTTGTTCTCCTTCGCCTGGCCCAGTTTCCAGGCGCGGAACAGCCGGTTGGCGTAAGGCTCGATCTCCTCGCCGTCGAGGCTGGGGATGGTCGCGACGACGATCTGGTCGGACCCTTTCGTCTCGAACTCGGCAAGCTTCTGCGTCAGCGCCGCCTCGGTCGTGGCATCGATGATGCCGGCATTGTCGACGACCCGTCCGGTCAGCGCCGGCAGTGCGGCGGCAAGGGCGGTGAGCGGGAGGAGGAGAAGGCTTTGGAAGACGAGCAGGAAGGCCAGGCTGGCGTTCTGTCGCGCCCCCCTCTGTCCTGCCGGACATCTCCCCCTCAAGGGGGGAGATCGGCTGTCACAGCTGTTTTCGCCAATCTCCAACGATGCAGGATGGGCGGTGAAGCCAAAGCTGCCAATCTCCCCCCTTAAGGGGGAGATGCCCGGTAGGGCAGAGGGGGGCGCTACGGAGTGCAAGGCCAATAGGGACCACGCTCACCGGCTGTTCTTCACCCGCCTTGCGTGGTGTTGGTGCCGAAATCGACCTTCGGCGGCTGCATCTTATCCTCCTCGATGGTGAAATTCGCAAACGGCTGGTTGCCGCGGAACCACAAGGTCGCCCAGATCACCGACGGGAAGGTCCTCAGCGTCAGATTGTACTCTCTCACTGCCTGGATATAGTCGCGGCGGGCGACCGTGATCCGGTTCTCGGTGCCTTCGAGTTGTGCTTGCAGCGCCAGAAAGTTCTGGTTGGCCTTGAGATCGGGATAGTTCTCCACCACCGCCAGCAGGCGCGACAGCGCGCTGGTCAGGCCGGCCTGGCTGTCCTGGAATTTCTTGAAGGCTTCCGGATTGTTCAGCGTTTCCGGCGTCACGGTCACCTGCGTCGCCTTGGCGCGCGCTTCGACCACGGCATCGAGCGTGTCCTTCTCGTGCGCCGCGTAGCCCTTGACCGTGTTGACCAGATTGGGGATGAGATCGGCGCGGCGCTGGTATTGATTCAACACCTCGCTCCATGCGGCCTTGGCGTTTTCCTCAGCTGTTGGAACGGTGTTGTAGCCGCAGCCGGCAAGCAGCGGCAGCATGACGGCCATAACCAGGAACGCAGCTAAATTACGGAAGATTGGCGGCGAAGAAAGGCGCTGGGCAAGCATGATAAGTCCCCTCGATAGCATTGGCAGGCGAAGCATTAGCACAATCCTTGCGTAAGAAAATGACT
Organism: Mesorhizobium sp. M0106; assembly: GCF_040322715.1. Classification (NCBI taxonomy): domain Bacteria; kingdom Pseudomonadati; phylum Pseudomonadota; class Alphaproteobacteria; order Hyphomicrobiales; family Phyllobacteriaceae; genus Mesorhizobium; species Mesorhizobium sp. M0106. The sequence continues at coordinate 37,475 of NZ_JAMYUA010000019.1, forward strand.
TCGGCCGAGAAGTGTTACTGGTTTCTGCCATTCGCCGTCGGGCCCTGTGACAGACGAGGCGAACGGGTTAAGCTCGGCATAAAACGGGACATCACCATGGCGAAACGCCACGACAGCGACGCGGAATCACGCCGCATCATCGAACGGGTGGCGCGCGAGACCGACCCGGGGGGCACCTCGTTCCTTGCACGAACCACTAAAGGCGCGCGCGACCACGTCACCGCGGCCGATGCCGACCGGTCGGACCCGATCGAATATTGGGGCACCCGCATCGGTCGGGCAGCGGGCTTGCTTATTGCCATCGGCCTGTTGATCTGGCTCGTGCTTTTCGTCACCAGGGGCAGTTAGGAAAATCAATGAGTGCCGAAAAAACCGACGCGCCGCGCGCGGTCATCGTCGTCTCCAGCCATGTCGCCCGTGGCTCGGTCGGCAACCGTGCCGCTGTCTTTGCGCTGGAGACGCTCGGCTTTCCGGTTTGGGCGGTACCGACCGTCATCCTGCCCTGGCATCCGGGCCATGGCCGGGCCACCCGCATCGTGCCGCCGCTGGACCAGTTCAAGGCGCTGATGGCCGACCTCGAGCGCGCGCCGTGGCTGGGCGAGGTCGGCGCCGTGCTGTCCGGCTATCTCGGCGAGGCTGGCCAGGCCGAAGCCGTCGCTTCGCTGGTCGGCGCAGTGAAGGCGAAGACGCCGGACGCCCTCTATATCTGCGATCCGGTGATGGGCGATTCGGGCGGGCTCTACGTACCTGAGCCGACCGCAATCGCCATGCGAGACCGGCTGATGCCGATCGCCGATATCGCCACGCCCAACCGCTACGAGCTGGAATGGATGGCCGGAGCGCCGCTGCCCGACTTGAAATCGGCAATGGCTGCAGCCCTGCAGGCCGGCCCACCGGCCATGCTGGTCACATCGGCGCCGGCGATGATGGCCGGCGGCACCGGCAATTTACTGCTCGCCGGCAGAGAGGCACTGCTTGCCGAACATCGCCTGATCGAGAAGCCGCCGAATGGGCTCGGCGACCTGACGGCGGCCGTCTACCTGGCGCGGATCCTGTCCGGCCAGCCGGCCGCCAAGGCGCTGCAATCGACCACGGCGGCGGTCTACGAGATCCTGGCGCGGACCGCCAAGCGCGGCGGCGACGAGTTGCAGCTCGAGACCGATGCCCAGAGCCTATCGCACCCAATGGCGATGGTGCAGCTTCGCCATCTGCTGCATCCGGAACGGGACCGCCGGGCGTGACGCAGGCCGAAGACGCCGTGCCCCAGGATGATGCGCCCTGGGGTGTTGTGCTTGTCGGCGTCGACGGTTGCAAGGCCGGCTGGATAGCCGTCCGCCGCGATCCCGGTGCGGCACCGTCGACAGCCGTTTTCCCAAGCTTCGCGGCGTTGCTCGACCGACTGCCCGCCGACTCGTTGGTAGCGGTCGATATGCCAATCGGCCTGCCCGATTTCTCGCAAAGAGGCGGTCGCGGCCCGGAGGCGCTGGTGCGGCCGCTGCTCGGGGCCCGGCAGTCCAGTGTCTTTGCCATCCCCTCCCGCGCCGCGCTCTACGCGGAGATCGAAGCCTTCACCACTGTCGACGCCTGGTACGCCGCACATCGCAAGGCAAGTGAGATAGCCAGGACGACCTCAGATCCGCCGCGCGGTGTCTCGATCCAGGCCTTCGGCATCTTCGCCAAGATCCGTGAGATCGATTCGCTGCTGATCGCGCGCCCCGAACTACGCAGCCGCGTGTTCGAATCGCATCCGGAAGTTGCCTTCTGCAAACTGAACGGCGACCGGGCGATGCGCCTGCCGAAGAAGATCAGGGGCAACATCAATCCGGCCGGCATGGCCGAACGCAAGGCGCTGCTTGCCCGGCATGGTTATAGCCAGGATTTTCTCGACCAGACGCCGCCGCGCGGCGCGGCCGCCGACGATTTCCTCGATGCTGCGGCGATGATGGTGGTTGCCGGACGCATCGTCAGAGGCGAGGCAATGCCGTTTCCGGATCCGCCGCTCGCCGATCGTTTCGGCATTCCGGTCGCCATTTGGGCCTGAGGACCGGGGGCGTCAGGAGCGTGATCTGAGCGCCTCGTTGAGTGCCCACATATCCTTCTCCTCGGGCGCGGTCTCCAATCCGAGCACGGGAACTTGCTTACGCAAATGGTCGTGGTGGGTGCGCACGCCATATTCGAGATCGGAGAGGTAAAAACCTCCGAAGGCTTCGGACAGCATGGATTCGTTGGACCATATCGAAAGCTGTACATCCTCGGCCAGCGTGTCGCGGTCGATGCGGTAGGATAGGTAGCGGGCTGCCGCCTGTTCCCTGGTCTCGTCGCGATAGCGGTAGATGGCGCCGCGCAGCAGCGTCTCACCCGTCGACAGCGGAAATTCCTGATAGAACTGCACCGATTCCGGCATGATCGACAGCACGTTGTTCGGGAAGATGCCGTAGTAGATCCAGGCCTTGCGCAGGTGTTCCGGCAGGTGCTTCGCCTCGGGTGCGAGCTTGATGTACTGCGCGACGCTCCAGCGCCGTCCGGCATGCGGATTGTAGGTGGCGAACGAGCGCGACACGCCGTTGACGAACGGCTCGTCGAAATAGGTCGCACCGTAAAGGTCCTGCAGCGCCGGATGCGCCATGGCGACGTGGTAGCCTTCATTGTCGACATCGCGCACCGATTTCCAGTTGACCGGCGTCTTTTGGGTCCAGATGCCCCAGGACGGCACCATCTCGGCGACGCCGTAATGGGCAATCTCGGCTTCGATCGGCTTCAACAGCTCGGCCACCGATGGCTGCGGCCCACCCTTGCGGAAACGGATGAAGATGAAGCCCATCCAGATTTCGAGCTCGAGCGGCATCAGGCCGAATTCAGTCTTGTCGAGGTCGGGGAAGGTGCGGGGGCGGGCAGCACCGCGCAGCGTGCCGTCGAGATTGTAGACCCAGCCATGAAAGGGGCAGACCAGCGCATTCTTGCAAGTGCCCTGGCTGTCGGCAACGACGCGACTGCCGCGGTGGCGGCACATATTGTTGAAGGCGCGTACAACGCCATCCTTGCCGCGCACGATCAGCGCCCGCTCGCCGACCACATCCATCGTCAGATAGTCGCCGGCGTTCGGCACGTCGCAGACATGGCCGGCGATCTGCCAATGGTTGCGGAAGACGTGCTCTTTCTCGAGTTCGAGCAAGGCGTCGGAATGATAGCTCCAGCCCGGCAGCCCCCGCCGATCCCAATCGTTGGGGGTTGCCACGTCACGCAGATGCGGGTTCATAAAAGGCTCTTTATTTATTGAATACTCGTTCAATAAAAGCATATTTTCCGTTGAAATGCAATGGCTTGGGAAAATGGGGCGAATTCTTGACGGGAAATCGAGCGGGATTCGAGAGCCCAGTCCGAACGATCGAAGTCGAGAAAATCCCGGGAATTCCAGACGTTAATCCCCTTACACTTGTTGACCGCCCGACGCTCTGTGGGCCTGGAAAAGCGACGTGGATCTGGTGCCGTGGGTAGCGGAAAACGAGCACAGAATGCCACCGGTGCTGCCAGCTACGCCGGATCGGTTTGCCCAGGAATGGCCGCGGGCTTGGTTTCATGCCGGTTACACAGTCGTTAATCCATCATCGTTGGCCGGTTACAAGGTGCGATTAAGTTCGTTTCAACAGGGAAAAGAAGAAGACCGAAGGAAACGACGATGCGTACGAAAATCCAGATCACCGATACCGACCTTCGCCAGCAGGGTCCCCAGCGTAACGACCGGCGCCCGAAGCTGGCGCTGCGCCAGCGCGCCAGTGATCATCCGATGGCGATGTTCATGCTGCTGGCGGCTGCCGCATTTGCCGGCATGGCGTTGACGCCGACCATCGGTCCGGCCTTCGCCTCACTGAACCCGCCGGCCAACCTCATCGATGGCGCGACAACCACCACCAAGACGGCGCGCCTGCCGATGCCGGAGATCGATTTTGCCTGCAAGGGGCAGGCCTGGGGCGCCGAGAGCCTGGATTGCCTGCGCGTCATCGCTGCGCAGTCGGGCAAGGCACGGCCGGTCCGCATGATCGCCAATGCCGCCCCGCTGGCCGATACGCCGAACGTTTTTTGATTTTTTTGCGAGCGCCCTCCAGCACTCCAGTCAGGCTCCCGCCGCAATGTCGGCCGGGAGCCTTTTTCTTCCGGGACGAGATCGCGGAGTCTAGCCGCCCAGAGCCGCCTGCTCGGCAATGGCCGAGAGCACACCGCGCACATCCAGCGTGCTGAACGGTTTTTCGAGGATCGGCGGTCGCTGCTGCGCCGGCAGCGCTTCGATCTCGCCTTTCGCGCCGATCAGATCGCCGGTGACAAGCACGAAGCGCCGCGCCACACCCGGCATTTCGGCGAGTAGCTCGCGATAGGCGGCTATGCCGCTGGTGCCGGGCATGCGCAAATCGGAAAACACGATGTCCGGCGGCACATGGCCGCTCAGCGTCGCGGCGGCCGAGACCCAGGCCGGCACGACCCGCGACTTGATGCCCATCAGCTCCAGAATATCGGACAGCGACGCGGCGACATCCGGCTCATCGTCTATGATCAGCGCGTGACGCAAGCCGCTCGACCGCGACGGAGCTTCGCCGGCGGCGGCCGCGCCGGCAGCGATCGCCGGCAGCTGCACGATAAAACGCACACCTCTCGGCGAAACCTCCTCGAACCAGATATTGCCATTGTGCCGCTCGATGATCGATTTCGAGATCGACAGGCCGATGCCGGTACCGACACCGACCGGCTTGGTGGTGAAATAGGATTCGAATATGCGTGAGCGTATCGCTTCCGGCACGCCTGGCCCGTTGTCCTCGACCGAGAATCCGGGATTGCCGCGGTCGCTGCGAAACGTCCGGACCTTGATCCGGCGGTCGCCGGCAACGCCGGCCAAGGCGTGCTGGCTGTTGATGAGGAAGTTGGCGGCCACCTGCGTCACGTGGTCGGCATCGGCCATGGCCAGCAACGGGCCGCTGGCGAAATCGGTGTCGATGATGATGCCGCTCGACCGTGCACCATAGGCGGTCACTTCGAGTGCGGCGCGGATCACCTGGTTGAGGTCGGTTTCGGCTTGTGCGGCCGGGTGCAGGCGGACCATCGACAGGAAGCTCTTGACGATACGGCCGCAGCGCTCGGCAGCGGCGCGCACCTTTTCGGCGCGCACCTTGGTCTGCGGATCGGCGGCGAATTCATGCAGCAGCGTCGACTGGGCGACGACCACGGCCAGCGGGTTGTTGAGCTCGTGCGAAACGCCGGCAAGCAGCGAGCCCATCGCCGCCATCTTCTCGTTCTGGTGCAGTTTTTCGCGCTGGCGGTTGATTTCCTCCTCGGCGCGCAATCTGTCGCGCAGGTCGCGGATAGAGCCGAAGATCAGCTGGCGATCGGCGACCCGCATCTCGGTTGCCGTCAGCTCGATCGGAAAAACCTCGCCGGCGGCGTTCTGGGTGACCGTTTCGAGCCGCTGGCCGACCATCGGCGCGCCGCGGCCCGACATATATTCGGCGCCGGACGCATAGCCCTTGCGGTAATATTCCGGCACGACCGTGTCGAGCAGGTCCTTGCCGAGGATATCGCTGCGCCTATAGCCGAACATCTTCTCGGCGGCCGGATTGAATTCGATGATCGAGCCGGTCTCGTCGATGACGATGATGGCGTCGAGAGAGGCCTGCAGCATGGTGCGGCGAATGACGTCGCTGGCATGCGCGTCGGAGGGCGACCGTTCGATGGCATCGCCGATGGCGAGTGCCACCATGTGCAGCGCCGCCTCTTCCTGGTCGGTCCATTCGCGTTCGTGGATGCAGTCGTTGACCGCCAGCGTGCCCCACAAATTGCCGTGCGAAAAGACCGACACCGACAGGAATGACTTGATGTTCTGCTTTTCGAAATCGGTCCGCAGAAAGCCTTCGAGATCGCGTGTGTGCCCGGCGAAGATCTTGCCTTGACGCTCGTCCTCCGCCAGCCGTTCCAGCAATGGGTCCGAATCGACGACCGACTGCATGATGACGGTCGGTGACGCCAGTTCGCCGCCAAACCGGGGGGCGATCCAATAAGCGGCGACCGATTGGGCGAAGCCCTGGCCGGGCAGTTCGCGCAGGCGAAACAGGATGCCGCGGTGACAATCCATGGCTTCGCAAAGCGTCTGGAGAATACCCTCCATTTCGCGTTGCCAGTCGCCGGCTTCGCGCAGCCGACGAACCACATGCACGGCCGCCATCGCCGCGCCCTGCCTGGCGCCCTGCATGTCCGCGCGTGTTGTTTCAGCCGTCATGGTCAGCCGTCATTTCCTGGCCGTGGCTTGCTCAAGCCGCCGGGCCTTAGTTGTTCTCCCCGACTGGCAGCGAGAAGATATAGCCTTCGCCGCGCACCGTGCGCAGGAATTTCGGATTGGCCGGATCCGCCTCGATCTTCTTTCTCAGCCGCATGATGCGGATGTCGACGGCGCGGGACGACTCCGGGTCCTCGACGAAACCGATCGCCTCGGAGATCGCCGCCCGCGTCAACAGCCGGTTGGCGCGCGTCAGGAACACCTCCAGCACGTCGAACTCGCTCTTGGCCATGTCGATGACCGCGCCGTTGGCGCCGGTGACGAGCCTGCCGTCGAGATCGGCGTGAAAGGGTCCGAAGCTCACGGACCGGCGGCCGCCGGATGTTTCAGCCTTGGCCTTTTGTGGCTCGGTCGGCTCCGGAACGCGGCGCAGCACGCTGCGCACCCTGGCCAGCACTTCGCGCAATTCGTAAGGCTTGACGATGTAGTCGTCAGCGCCGAGCTCCAGTCCGACGATGCGGTCCAGCGCGGTACCGGCCGCCGTCGCATAGATGATGCCGATCGGCATTTTCGACCGCATCCAGCGGCCGAGCGACAGGCCGTCCTCGCCCGGCATGGCGATGTCGAGAATGGCCAGATGGAAGGACTGGGTTTCCAAAAGGTCGCGCGCCGCCGCCGCACTTTCGGCCGTGGCCACATCATAGCCGCTGGCGCCGAGATACTCGGCGACCGCATCCCTCAGGTCGGGCTCGTCCTCGACAATAACAATTCGTGCCCGCACGATGCTTTCGCTCCCGCTTTCAGCGGAAAGTAGATTGGGTATAAACATGATGTCCAGCACTCTTCTTGGGTTGCCGTATGCGGGGTAGAAAAACATGGCTGCACGATCCGTTATCGCGCTTGTTTCCGTCGCTGAAGTAATTGCGACCGATCTCGCCGATCATCTCGAGCGGCGCGGTCATGACGTCCGCGCGGCGCGACAGCCGTGGGAGGCCGAATCGCTGCTTTCGGAAAAGGGTATCGATGTCGTGGTTGTCGGCGACAGCGTCAGCCAGGCAGAGGGGCGCGACCTGCTCAGGCGACATGGCGGCGAAGGTGGACCGGATTTCATCCTGATCTGCCGCCCGGCCGATCTGGTCGACAAGGTTCTGGCGCTCGAACTCGGCGCCGCCGACGTCGTCGAAAGCCCGCTCAATGTCAGGGAGCTTGCCGCTCGCGTAGGCGGCCTTCTGGCTCGGCGCGGCAGGAGCGCCGGGGAACTGATCGTGCTGGAGAACGCGACGGTCGATCTCCGATCGGCCATCGTCATGCACCGCTCGGGCACGGAAGAACAGCTGTCCCCCGGGCAGGTGGCGCTGCTCAGGCTGTTCCTGGCCAGCCCGCGCAAGGTGCTGACGCGGGACGACATCATCGCCGCCGCGCCCGCCGAAAATGCCGAAGCCTTCGATCGGTCGATCGATTCGCGCATCGTGCGGCTGCGTCGCAAGCTCGATACCGAAACCATCACCACCATACGGGGTGCGGGCTACCGGTTCGATCCGCCCACGCAATTCACCGATTGAAGGCAGGACGGCCACCCTTTTGTCTTGAGCATCGATTTTCCCAAAACCGGTTTCCACTTTGGGGTCCGATGCTCTTCAGCGCACCACGAGAAGCGACGGGCCGGACAGCATGTCACTGTTCGTGCTGACCTCGCCGGCATGGGCACGTTCCTTCAGCAGCACGGTGGCGAGGCCGGCAATGCCGAGCAGGCCCTGGACATAAAGCAGGGCGGAAAGCACGGAAGCCGCGAATTTCGTTTTCATCCTGTTCGTTCCTCAAAATTGGAATTTACGGGCACTTCAGGGGAACCCCCGAAGCGCCCGCGCCGCCAGCGGAGCCCCCCGTTGCGGCGCGGGCCTTCGGTCCTCTCGGCTGCAAGTTGCCGGAGGCGCCGCGCATCCTCAACGGCCCTAAGCCGCCCCCGCCAGAGGGGCTTGAGCCGGTCGACGCGCAGGCTGGAAACTGTCCAGACCAATCCAGACCGTCGCGAAAACAGTGTTGGCTTCCGATCGTTCGTTGACCGCTGTTTTCGTTAGGTCAACTTTGCCTGTTCGCTGTATCCGGATCATGCCGCCGAGGCTGCGCTTTGTTGCAGCTCGGTTTCGGAGTCAGGTGAATTCCTATCAAACGAAAGACAATCGCGTATTCGCGCCGCGGTTTGGCCGATCCGCCTAGGCAAACACGCCACCGTCATAACGACGTCGTGCAACTGCAAGCTGCTTTGCACGGACCTTTTCTGTCAGGGGAAACAGAATCGAAACACAAACGAGCATCTAGCGAAATCGGCTTGAAACATGACGCCCCGATAAGCCGGTCATCGAATTGAGCCGGCCCCGACCGGCAGAATAGGGGAGACATCATGTACACTGCCATTTCCGCCAAGCTCATCAACATCGCCGCCGCCGTCATCACCGGTGCTGCCTTGCTTTTCGGTGCCGGCAACGGCGCAGCCCACGCCGCCGCCAACAAGATCGTCGCGCGTGTGTCGCTATCGCAGCAGACCATGGAAATCCTGGTCGACGGCCGGCCGACATTCGCCTGGAAAGTTTCGACCGGCGACAGGACGCACGTCACGCCGACCGGTTCGTTCAAGCCGACCCGCATGCATGAAATGTGGTACTCGAAGAAATACGACAACGCCCCGATGCCGCATTCGGTCTTCTTCAGCGGCGGCTACGCCGTACATGCGACAAGCGTCATCAAGCGCCTCGGCCAGCCAGCCTCGCATGGCTGCGTGCGTCTGCATCCGGACAACGCCGCCGATTTCTACCAGCTCGTCGAGGTCTTCGGCCCGGCCAACACCAGCATCGTCATCGTCAAGTGAGCGATACTGCTCTCGTCGCTCTCAAAAAAGGCCGGAAATCCGGTCTTTTTATTGTACAATGTTAGTACAATCTAATCCGGCATTACCGGCATCAGCTTCGGATCCGGCTTTTCGGCGTGATGCGGCAGGTCCTTGCTGGCGATAAAGGTGTAGAACATCGGCACCACGAACAGCGTGAACATGGTTCCGACCAGGATGCCGGTGAAGATCACCAGGCCCATCGAATAGCGTGCCGCGGCACCCGCGCCGCTGGAGATGATCAGCGGCACCACGCCGAGCGCCATCGCCGCCGTCGTCATCAGGATCGGCCGCAGCCGCACCCTGGCCGAGGCGATGATCGCATCGCGCCGCCGCATGCCGTGCATTTCACGCTGCTGGTTGGCGAACTCGACCAGGAGGATGCCGTGCTTGGTGATGAGGCCGATCAGGGTGATCAAGCCGACCTGGGTGTAGATGTTGAGCGTGCCGAGCCCGACATTAAGCGGCACGATCGCGCCGAAGATCGACAGCGGCACCGCCATCATGATGATCAGCGGATCGCGGAAACTTTCGAATTGCGCCGCCAGCACCAGATAGATGACGAGCACCGCCGCCGCGAAGGCGATGATGATCGTGTAGCCCTGTTCCTTCTCCTGGCGCGATTGACCGGTGTAGTCGATGAAGAAGGTGTCGGGCAGGCTTTCCCTAGCGATGTCCTCGATGGTCCTCAGCCCGTCACCGGTGGTGACGGTGGGCAATGGCAGAGCGGAAATCGTGGCGGAGTTCAACTGGTTGAACTGCTCGATGGCGGCCGGCGACGCGTTGGTCGAGATCTTCACCACCGCCGAAAGCGGCACCATCTCGCCTGAGACGCTGCGCACGAAATACTCGCCCAGTTTTTCGGGATTGTCGCGGAATTGCTGTGGCACCTGCGGGATGATGTCGTAGCTGTTGGATTCGCGGTCGAATTGCGCCACCTCGGCACCACCGACCAGAAGCGTCAGCGTCCGGCCGATGTCGGCGATCGGCAGGTTGAGTGCCGCGGCGCGGTCGCGGTCGATCGTCACCGTCACTTGCGGCGCGTCGTAGGACATCGAATTCTCCACGGCGAGGAAGCGGCCGGAGGCCTGCGCCTTGTTCTTGATATTTTCCGCCGCCTCGTAGACTTCGGAGGCCTCGCCGGTCGAGCGCACTACCATCGTGATCGGCAGGCCACCGCCGGAGCCGGGCAGCGTCGGCGGCGCGAAGACGAAAGCCTTGACGCCCGCCACCTTGGCAAGGCGGGCAGTGATGTCTTCCTGAAGTTCCTTCGAGCTGCGCGCGCGCTCGGCCCAGTCCTTGAACGCAAAGCCGACGAAAGCGCTGTTCGTCGGGCCTTGGAACGCGACGGCGGAGAACCGCGCCCTGGTTTCGGGGATATCATTCACCAGCCCGAGAATTTGGTTCACGTAGGTCTCGGTGTAGTCCGACGTCGCATAGCGCGGCGCGTTCACGATAGACAGTAAGAAGCCCTGGTCTTCTTCCGGCGCCAGTTCGCTCGCGGTCTTGGTGAACATGAAGCCGGTCGTGGCGACCAGTGCGATGACGATCATCAGCGTCACCGGGCGATATTTCAGCGAGCCGCTGACCAGCCGCTCATAGAGGTGTTCGACGCGCCCGAACGTGTTGTCGACAATGCGCTGGAAGCGGCTGTGCGAGCCGGCCCTCAGGATGCGTGCCGACATCATCGGCGTGACGGTTAGGGCAACGACACCCGAAAGCACCACCGAGCCGGCAAGCGTCACCGCGAATTCGCGAAACAGTGCGCCTGTCAGGCCGCCGGTGAAGGCCAGCGGCGCGAACACGGCGGCCAATGTTATCGTCATGGCGACGACGGCGGACGAGATCTCGCGCATGCCGTTGAACGCCGCCTGCATCGGCGACAAGCCGTCTTCCTCCATGTGGCGGTGGATGTTTTCCACCACCACGATGGCATCGTCGACGACGAGGCCGATCGCCAGCACCATGGCCAGCAATGACAAAAGATTGATCGAATAACCCAAAGAAAACAGTAGGAAACAGACGCCGATCAACGACAGCGGAATGGTCACGATCGGCATCAGCACCGAGCGGAACGAGCCGAGGAAGAGCAGGATAACAACGATGACGATGGCGACCGCCTCGCCGATGGTCTTGAACACCTCCTCGATCGACGCACTGATCTGCTCGGTTGAATCGTAGACGATCTCCATCGTCATGCCTTGCGGCAGCGTCTCCTGGATGGTCGGCACAATCTTGTGGATTGCCGACGCCGTGGTCAGCGGATTGGCGGCCGGCGTCGGAAAGATGGCGAGAAAGATGCCGGGCTTGCCGTTGAAGGTGACCCTGGTGTCGGTGCTCGCCGCGGCGAGCTCGACGCGGGCCACGTCGCGCAGTCTCACGACATTGCCGTCTTTCGAGCGGAGCGGAAGGGCAGCGAAAGCCTCCGGCGTCTGCAGGGTCGAGCGAACCGTGATCGAGGAAGCCACATATTCGTTTTCGGTATCGCCGGGCGCCGAGAGGAAATTCGATTCGTTGATCGCGGTCAGCACTTCCGCCGCCGTCACGCCGTGCGCCGCCAGTTTGATCGGGTCGATCCAGACACGCATCGAATATTCGGCGGCGCCGAAAATCTGCACGTCGGCGACGCCTTCGACCGTCGAGATACGCGGCCGCACGACGCGCTCGATATATTCGGTGAGCTGTTCCGGCGTCATGTTCGGATTCTGCATCGAGATGTACATCATCGCGAACTGCTGGCCGGTGCCCTTGACGATCACCGGATCTTTGGTTTCGTCCGGCAGATCGCCGCGAACGCTCTGCACCTTCGACAAGACTTCGTTCAGCGCGACGTCGGGGTCGGAGCCGAGTTTCATCTGCACTGTCACGGTGCTGGATGACGGCCGGCTCGCCGATGTCACATAATCGATGTTTTCGGTCGACGCGACGGCACGCGCGATCGGCGCGGAAATGAACCCCTGGATCAGGTCGGCGCTGGCGCCGGGATAGGCCGTGGTGATGGTGATGGCCGTTTCTTCAACCTCTGGATACTGCCGGATCGAAAGGTTGAAGATGCCCTGAAAACCCAGAAGCAGGATCATGCAGGCAAGCACGGTCGAAAGGACCGGGCGGCGAATGAAGAGGTCGGAAAAGCTCATTGCTGGGCTGCCTGCTGGTTCCCTGGCTTGCTCGGATCGATCGTGTTGTCGACGGCAACGGACATGCCGTTGGAGAGCCGGTTCTGGCCGGCGGTAACGACTTCGTCGCCGGGCGGGATGCCCTCCAGAATCTCGACCAGGCCGGCGTTGCGGCGGCCTGGCTTGACGAACACCTGGGCTAGCACGAGCTGCGGCTTCTGTTCTTCCGCTGCCGGCTTGCCTTCCGCTGCCGGTTTGGCTGGGGTAGCGGCCGCCTTTTCGTCGGGTTTTGCCGCGGGTGCCTCGGCTGCGGGCTTGGCAGCATCTGCAGCCGGCTTTTCTCCCGGCTTTGCCTCGGGCGCCGCGCCGTTGGCTTCGGCGGATTTGGCCGGGCGCACCACGAAGACGAAGTCGCCGTACAGGCTGGAAGTCAGCGCCGTCTGCGGCAGCGCCAGCACGTCGTTCTCCTCGGGCAGTTCGACGCGCACCTGAACGAACTGGCCGGGCGTCAGCTTGCCTTCGGGATTGCCGACCTCCGCCCTTACCGTCACCAGCCGGCTGGTCGGGTCGATCTTCGGATCGATGCCGCGGATGCTGCCGGTGAACGGCATGTCGCCGCCGCCGACGCCCAACCGCACCGTCTGTCCGATCTTCAGCTGCGGAAGCTGCTGCTCCGGCACGGTGAAATCGACACGCATCGTATCCATGTCCTGCAAGGTCACCACAGCGGTGCCAGGTGTGAGATACTGGCCAAGGTCGATTTTCGGAATACCGACGGTACCCTTGAAGGGGGCCGTCAACTGCTTTTGGTCGAGCACCGCTTGCAGCTTGTTTACCTGCGCGGCGGAGACCGATGCTGCTGCCTGCGCCGTGTCGAGCGTAGCGTCGGTGCCGACCCCGCGCTTCTGCAGCTCAAGAGCGCGCATCAGCGTCGTCTGGTCGGATGTGGCTTGCGCTTTCGATGCCACGAGGTCGGCCCGCTCGACTTCATCGTCGAGCTGCAGCAGCACGGCGTTGGCGGCGACCTTTTGATTGGCATGGAACAGGATGTCCTTGACGATGCCCGCGGTTTCGACGGTGAGGTCGACGCCCCGTACGGCACTGACAGTGCCGATCGCCTCGATGCCGGGCGTCCAGGACATCGGTTTGACGATGACCGTCGACACGGTCGCGGCCGGCGGCTTCATGGTGGCGAAGAACTGTTTGATCGCATTGTCGCGAAACAGGTTGAAGCCGACGATGCCGCCGCACACCAGCACGAGCAGAATGAAGGCGATGATGAAGCGCTTGATCACGAACAGTCCCTCGGCCACGGCCCAGCATAACGGTCGGATGACCGGAACACATACCTGTGCCTGGTCCCAATTTCAAATGACGGCGATCTTACTGTACCGTCTGGACGGTCTTGTCAATTCCGCCTAAGCTAATGAATGGGGAACGCTTGATGAAGGCCCGCAGAGCAAATTCGCGCGAGAAGATCCTCGCCGCCGCCGCCGCCGTGGCGCGCGAGACGGGTCCTGGCAGCCTGTCGCTGGATGCGGTCGCCAGCCGTGCCGGCGTGTCGAAGGGTGGTCTTCTCTACAATTTCCCAACCAAGGCGAAATTGATGCAGGCGCTGGTGGAGGATTACCTGCGCGCCTTCGAGCAGGCGCTGGAGTCCGCCCGCACGGCCGGCGTCAACGGCGAAAGCCCGCTTGCAACTTATATCAAGCTTTCGGCCGAGCATGCCGAGGAGTCGAAACCGTCGGCATCCTGGATATTTTCGGCGATTGCCGAGGATCCCGATTTCCTGACGCCGATAAAATCGTTCAGGCGGCAGGTGTTCGAGCGGCTGAAGGAGGAGACGCCGAATCTCAAGGCGCTGCTGGTCTGCTACCTCGCCATCGAAGGGCTTCGCAGCATGAACCTGTTCGGTTCGGACATTCTCTCCGCCAAAGAGCGCAGGCTGCTGATATCGACCCTGCTGGACATCGCGGAATAGTCGAACCGCCAATCTGCGGTTTTGAGCCCGATTAATGGCGGCGTTCGTTCACCTGTGTCAAAATACGGGCTGGCACGTCGAAACCACGCCATCCCGCCTTCCGAAAATCGGTTCCGATTTTCGGGCCGATGCGCTAGAGCCTTTCGGGATTGAACCGAGCTGCCTTCAACCCGGAAAGGCTCCCGCCGCTGCCCATGCCCCATCTTCCCGAGCATCTTCTCACCGGCTACCGCAGTTTCATGAGCGGCCGCTATCTCACCGAAAGCGGCCGTTATCGCTCGCTGGCGCGGGAGGGCCAGGCACCGGAAACGATGATCGTCGCCTGCTGCGATTCGCGGGCCGCGCCCGAAGCGATCTTCGATGCCGGGCCGGGCGAACTGTTCGTGCTGCGCAATGTGGGCAATCTGGTGCCGCCGTATGCGCCCGACGATCAGTTCCACTCGACATCGGCGGCGCTCGAATTTGCGGTGCAGAGCCTCAAGGTCAAGAACATCGTGGTGATGGGCCACGGCCGCTGCGGCGGCATCCGCGCGGCACTCGACACCACGGCCGCACCCTTGTCGCCGGGCGATTTCATCGGCAAGTGGATGAGCCTGATCGCGCCCGCGGCCGAGACCGTATCGTCGAGCACCTTCATGACCGCGACCGAGCGCCAGACGGCATTGGAGCGCATCTCGATCCGCTATTCCATCGCCAATCTGCGTACCTTCCCTTGCGTCTCGATCCTCGAAGGCAAGGGGCGACTGTCGCTGCACGGTGCCTGGTTCGATATTTCGACCGGCGAGCTTTGGGTGATGAACAAGGAAACCGGCGATTTCGAGCGGCCGGAGACGGAGTAGGAGACGAGGCATGATGCGAGCTCGGTTCGCGTTCGCGGCGGCGGCACTGCTTTGCTCGGCAAATGTCGCCCGTGCCGACGATAGCGCGATCATAGACCGCTGGTATTCGGCACTGCTGATCGCCGACCGCACCGAATTGTCGGACCTGCTTGCCGACAACGTCCGCATCAAGCTCGACGACCTCGGCGTAGTGCAAAGCAAGCAGGAATTCATCGCCTCGATCGCCGAGTGGCAAGGCGCCGTCGCCGGGGCCGAAATCCGCCATCGGATCGAGAAATCGGAGGGCGGCGTCACCACTGTCATCGCCTGCTATGATTTTCCCAGCAACGACATGCTGATGCAGGAGACCTTTGCGGTCGCCAACGACCAGATCACCGCCAGTTCGCAGGCCGCGATCGCCGAAAACTGCGACAGCTACTGACGGAACCATGAACGGGACCCGCTGTTGCGCGCAACCGGCCGGCGCCTTACATCGGTGGCGATCCATCTTCTCCCGCCACTCAGCGAAAGTTTGCCCATGCCGTCCACCGTCGACCTCGCCGCCCATCCGCTGACCGCATGGCAAGGGCCGCTCGGCCTGCCCGATTTCACACGCATCGGAGACGGCGATTTTTCTCCGGTCTTCGACGCGGCCCTGAAGGCGCATGAGGCCGAGATCGGAGCGATTGCCGGCAACACCGGGACGCCGACGATCGAAAACACGCTTGCCTCGCTCGAGCTTGCCGGCGAGGCGCTCGACCGTGTCTCCTCGATCTTCTGGTGCCGCGCCGGCGCCCACACCAATGAGGCGATCCAGGCGCTGGAGCGCGACATCTCGCCGAAGATGTCGCGGCACTTCTCGGCGATTTCGATGAATGAGCGACTGTTTGCCCGCATCGACGATCTCTATCAGCGCCGCGAGGCTTTGAAGCTCGATGCCGAAACGCTGCGGGTCTTGGAAAAGACCTGGAAAAACTTCGTCCGCTCCGGCGCCAGGCTCGACGCCGAAGGCAAGAAGCGGCTGGCCTTGATCAACGAGGAATTGTCCTCGCTCGGCACCAATTTCGGCCAGAACGTGCTTGCCGACGAGCGCGACTGGGCGTTGTTCCTCGACGAGGCCGACCTTGCCGGCCTGCCGGAATTCCTGAAAAGCTCGATGGCGGAAGCCGCCGAGATGCGCGGCCAGAAGGGCCGCTACGCCGTCACTCTGTCGCGTTCGATCTACGAGCCGTTCTCGACCTTCTCAGAACGCCGCGATCTGCGCGAGACGGCGTTCCGCGCCTTCATCATGCGTGGTCAGAATGGCGGCGCTACCGACAACACGGAAGTGGTGCGCGACATGCTGCGCCTGCGCGCCGAGAAGGCGAAGCTGCTCGGCTACGCTTCCTACGCCGCGTTGAAGCTCGACGACACCATGGCCAAGGCGCCGGAGGCGGTGCACGCGCTGCTCGATCCAGTCTGGGAAAAGGCGGTGGAAAAGGCCGCAAGCGACCAGGCCGAATTGCAGCGGCTGGCGGCCGAGGCCGGCAGCAACGAGAAATTCGCCGCCTGGGACTGGCGCTTCTATCAGGAGAAGCTGCGCGCAGAGAAATTCGCCTTCGACGAGGCCGAGCTGAAGCCGTATCTGCAGCTCGACCGCATCATCGACGCCTGTTTCGACGTGTCAACACGATTGTTCGGCATTTCTTTCGAAGAAAAGAAGGGCATTGCCACCTGGCATCCGGACGCTCGCGTTTTCGTCGTGAAGAATGCCGACGGCAGCGAGCGCGGCCTGTTCCTCGCCGATTATTTCGCGCGACCCTCGAAGCGCTCCGGCGCCTGGATGAGCGCGCTGAAATCCGGCTACAAGCTTGGTCCTGGCTCCAAGCCGGTCATCTACAACATCATGAATTTCGCCAAGCCGCCGGCCGGCGAGGCAGCCTTGCTGTCGGTCGACGAGGCCAAGACCCTGTTCCACGAATTCGGTCACGCGCTGCACGGCATGCTGACCGACGTCACCTGGCCATCGGTCGCTGGCACCTCGGTCAGCCGCGATTTCGTCGAGCTGCCCTCGCAGCTCTACGAACACTGGCTGACGGTGCCGGCGGTGCTGGAAAAGCATGCGCTGCATGTCAAGACCGGCAAGCCGATGCCAAAGGCGCTGGTCGACAAGATGCTGGCGGCGCGCACCTTCGGCGCCGGCTTCGCCACCGTCGAGTTCACCGCCTCGGCCTTGGTCGACATGGCCTATCATGCGCAGTCGGATGCGCCGCAGGAGCCGCTTCGTTTCGAAGCCGAAACGCTCGAAAAACTCAGCATGCCTGATACCATCGCCATGCGTCACCGCACCCCGCATTTCGGCCATATCTTCGCCGGCGATGGCTATTCTGCCGGCTATTACTCCTACATGTGGTCGGAAGTGCTCGACGCCGACGCGTTCGCCGCCTTCGAGGAAACAGGCGATCCCTTCAATCCGGCGCTGGCCGAGCGGCTGCGCAAGAACATCTACGCCGCCGGCGGCTCGAAGGACCCGGAAGAACTCTACACCGCCTTCCGCGGCAAGATGCCTTCCCCGGAAGCGATGATGGCCAAGCGCGGGCTGGTGTGATGCATGCCCGCTCTTGTCACCGTTCTCTTTCCATCCTGATTGATGTCGGCTGTCATGGCGTCGGGTTGCGCACCGCCTGATCCGGTTTCCGCCGATCCCGCTCGGCCCCGTTGGCCGTTCGCGTCGTTGAGGTGACTGCACTTAATGCGGTCTCCATCGTTCCGGCCGAAGGAGCCGCGTTCATGGCGGCGCTACGGGCTGTGCGGGGGTAGGCAACGACAGCTTGCCCGCTATGCTGATCGGCCGCTGCCGCATCCGGACCGCGCCTTGCGACGACCGCTACGGAAACTCTCAGTCGCGAAGTGGCAGCCCCGCCAATGGAAGGCGGGGCTGGTAAGTTTGATTGTCTCGGCGAAGGTTTTTGCCGAGGCGATTGGCCTAGGCAGGCACAAAGCCAAAATAGGCTTTGTAGGAAGCCCCCTCGCCGGAAATCAGGGGCGTTTCCACTTTGAACCCAATCCCGCTGAAGGTGGTATTGTTCGTACGTGCCGCGAGCAACACCATCTGCTTTGCGGAGATGGTCACTGTCGCGCTCCCGATCCTGTCATCGCCCCAATCGAAGAGATCGCTGATGGCGCCGCCGATCGATGGCATCAAGGATCCCAGGGCGGGGCCGGCTATCGCGGCAATGATAGGTCCTGCCACCGGAATGAGGCCCAAAGCCAGCGTGCCCGCCGTATGGACGCCCATGACGATCTTCTGCACCTCGTCCTTGTATTTGTTGGGGTCGCCAAAATCGTTTTCCATCAGCACCGTGCCGATATTGATGCCGTAGGGCTTGCCTCGATAGATTTCCATAAGGTCGGGTCTCGTATCTCCGGCATCGACGTCGCCATAGACCTGGCTGCGCCTGGTGTCGGCGATCTGCGGCGTTGTCACGCTGACGATGACATAGGGTTCGTCCGCACTCGATCCCTGATCCCAGTCGGTCTCGCCGAAGCAATGGAGGCCGGTATAGTGGACGACGACGTCTCGAAGGTCGATCGCGCCGGTGTCGGGCCACCAGTATATGCCGCCGTTTTCAAACAGATTGGCACGGCCACCGTCGGCAAATTCGGTCTCGTCGGTCGTTGGGTACCCCAGATATGACTGTTCCCAGCCCAAGCTTTCCCACTTCTTTCGAATGTCACCGTACACCACGTTGGCTCCTGTGTTCGGTGTCCAGTAGATCGAGCCGGCATTGGCAAAATGGTTGTAGCGCCCGACGCCGTCGGGAGTTCCGGTTTCGTCGGTGACCGGATAGCCGAGAACCGAGCGCTCCCAGCCCATTGCTGCCCATTTGCCGCGAATTGCCCCCCAAATCGCTTGAGCACCGGTGTTCGGTGTCCAGTAGATCGAAGCGGTATTGTTGTTGAAGTGATTGTATCGGCCGACGCCGTCGGGAGTTCCGGTTTCGTCGGTGCAGGGAATGCCCCACGCGAGACCGCCAAGCGCAATCCACTTCCTGTAGATTTCGCCATGGATCTCAAAGGCGTCGTGCATGGCATCGTTGTAACAAATGCATGAGCCGTTCTTGAGATACCAGGCTTTTCCAGTGTCCTTCCTGTCGATCTCGGCGAAGCCGGCGCCTCCAAGGGAGTTGTACTTTTGCTGTATGACAGCTTCGGGCGAGAGGAGCGACCAAGGCCCGATCCTGAGCTGGTCGGAAAGTCTTGTGGCTCCAGCGCGGATGGTGCCGGCACGCACTCTCGAAGTTGCTCTGGCAGTATACGGCATGACCTTTTCCTTCCTGTGAGTGTTGGTATCGGGGGCTTCAGGCCTCCGGCGATCGGTTTTGATCGACGAGCCGAGGTTCCCAGACCGCGACTTACGGACGGCTTACAGAGTTCCGAGCTGCGCCAGAGTAATTCCAGGAAAAGTGTGGAACGGTTTTCCGTCCGGAATTGCGCAAAAATAAAGAGATAGAGCGGTTCGGCGTTTCGGTGAAACGATGAACCGGTCTAGAGAAACGGGCGCACGAGCGAACGCAGCAAAGGCGAGGGCTCGTCATCGCCGGTCGAAGCGAGCGCGCGTTCATAGCGCCGGTAATCCTCGATGGCGCCGGCATGATCGTTCCTGGAGAGGCTCTCCTGGATGAGCGTGCCATGGAGTTTGGCCGATTCCGGGTAGAAATCGAGCGCACGCCGGCACGCCTGGCGTGCCCGATCCGCATTGCCTTGACTCTGCCAGTGTTTGGCGATCCGCACGGCAAGCTCCACAAACCCATCCCGCACCCGGTCGGCCGCGGCATTCGACCAGGCGGGCATCGGGGCATTCGAGAAAAGCGGGCCGACAAAGCCTTCCAGCAGCATCTCCTGCTCCTCGATTGCGCAGTCTCTTTGGCCCGACAGAACGGGTTTCAGCCGGTCTTCCCAATCCTGCAGATCGATCCAGACCTTGTCGGCAGCGAGCCGCAAACGGCCTTCTCTCAGCGTTACGAGTTCGCCTTGCCCGAGCAATTTGCGCAGACGATGCAGCGCCTGCTCCAAGGCCGCTTTGGCCTGGTCGCCGTCGAGGTCGGGCCAGAGCCAATCCTGCAGGGTTTCCACCGAACAGACCTGGTCCCTCGACAGGCAGATAATGCGCAATATGTCGAGCGCGCGGGTAGGTTTGGCACCGGGCGCGACCTCGGCACCATCGATTTCGAGGCGGAAGCCTCCCATCAAGTGGATCCTGAGCGGCCAAGGCCACTGGACGGGTCGGCCAGCGGGCGGGACCAGATATCGCGCCCGAACGACGCGGCGGCAGAGATCGACGTCGATCTTTCGCTCCAGCGCATCGGCGACCAGATCGGCCAATAGGTCCGGCAGGTTGAGCAGGATTGCGGAGGGGTTGACCTGGCGCAACACCTCCATGAATTCAGCCAGACGAGTGCCATAGGACGCGCCGCCTTTCCACTTCTGCTCCAGGGCCCGAGCGGCCAGAATATTGAGTTCGACCCGCTGGCGAGGGCCGCCGCTCAGCCTTTCGACGATCTCCTGGAGTAGCGCAATGGCCTCCGCTGGACGCCGATCGGCCAGCAGGACCTGGTATTTGGTGACGTAATGCGGCCAGCGTTCGATCATCGGCTCATTCGCCCGCTCGATCGCATCCATGAAGGCATCGCAGTCGAGATAAGCCTTGACGAAGTCGCCGCTGCGCGTGTGCATCGCCGCGTGGCAGTCGGCGACTACAGCGACCTGGGTTGTGAACCTGCTGTCCGCGATCTCGCCCAGCCGGGAGACGAGCGCATTGAATTCCGAGAACCTGTTGTGAAGCTTCATCAGCAATTGAAGCTGATAGAGGGCGCTGAACTCGACGCCCCGTAAGGCGTGCCGCTCGCCTATCGCCGTTGCGCGTCGCAACGCATCCTCGGCCGAGGCATAGACAAAACCGCGCCGCGAATAGGGGAAGTAACGGCCGCTGGCCGAGCCAAAGGACACCAGCCACATGCCGAGCACCAGCGGCGGGATATCTGGATGTTCGAGATCGGCGGCAACGCTGTCCACGGCATTGGCAAAAATGTCGCGCTGCCCCGACGAGGTCGCGTAGTCGATGAGCGCTTCGCTTGCCAGCAGGCGCAACTCGACCGAATCCTCGATCGGCAGATGTGTCAGGCGCTGCTGGATATCATTCACGAGGCGCTTCGCGTCATGGACGTCGAATTCGCCAGGTTCGGCGAAATCGACGGCCCGCAGGATGCCGAGCCTGACCATCATGAGTTCCTCCGGATCCAACTCCGGCAATCCCCTGGCAAGAACCTGTGAGGCTCGGCGCGTCCAATCCGCCAGCCCCTCATGCGTACGCCAGCTGGCAGTCTTGACTACGACCGCCCGCGCGACCGTCAGGCATTGGCCGCGCATGTCGGTGTTCTCGAATGCTTGCCATGCCTTGGAGAAGTGCGGTTCGGCCTTCGCATCGTCCGATGCGAAGGCGACGCCCAGCCAATAATGGACCCACCCGTCCATCTGGTCGGGGGGCAGCCTGTTGCACCATTCGACGAAGCTGGCCCTGCGCCCTTGCGAGAGAACGCCGTTAGCGCACTCCAGAATGAGCTGGCGTGCCAGCGGCCAGGCGCCCGCCTGCAACGCCAGCACGATTGCCGCGTCGGTTTTGTCTGCCTCGTGCAGGACCTTTGCTGCCTGCTCGCGCAGCCTGGAACGGTCCGCTTCCGTCACGCGCCGGTCCAGTAGGCCGGCAAGGTATTCGCGCAACAAGTCATGCAGCTGGAAGGCGGCGCCGCCCGGACCGTCGCGCGTGATCAGCAGCTGGCGATGCTGCAGCCGCACCAGCAGGCGAGCAGCCTGCGGCGAGCCCAGGAACGCATCGGCAAGCTCCGTGCTGATCTCCGGCAGAACGTTGAGCCTGATAAGCAGATCCTGGTCCTCCGGCGCGATGTCGCGCAGGAAATAACGTCCGACAATCTCCCGAAGGCCGGCGCCCCCGGCAAGGCCGGTCTGCGAAAGCGGGTAGTACATTCCGGCGTTGGCCAGCAGGAGAAGGCCCACCGCCCAGCCGCGCGCCTCCGAAATGTCGCCGACCTCGGACGGCGATTGCGAGCGGGCGGTGACGAGGTTGCGAGCCTCCCCAGGCGAAAACTCCAGCAGCGTTTGGTTGAGCACCGGCAACTGTCCCGCCAGCACGAGGTCGGCGACGTCGCCCTCAGGCAGCATCCGCGATGTGCAGATGCAGCGGACAGTGTTGGGGCGTTCGCGCAACAGGATCGCCAGCGTCCGGCGAAAGCCTGGCGCATCGGCACGATGCAGATCGTCGAGGACCAGGATCGTGCCCGGATCAAGCCGCGAGAAATAGGTGCGGAAGAACAGCCGCGCGAAATCGTCGGAATTGTCGGCATATTCCGGACCAAAGACCGGCATGCCGGCATGCCTGCCGTCGAGCGACAGCGTCAGATAGTGGAAAAGGCGCGCAACGTCCTGGTCCTCGGTGTCGACCCGATACCAGTTGTACGCCGATTCGCCTTGCTTCAGCCCGCCTTGTTCCCGCCCGCCGTGTTCCAGAAAGTCGATCACCGCGGTGGTCTTGCCGTATCCACCAGGCGCCGCCAGCCAGCATGCACCGCTGTCGAGGGCCTGCGAAAGCAGCGCCACTACGCGCGGACGGCTGACAATTCCCACTGGCCGGGGTGCCGAGAGCTTTGCTATCTCGCGCGGCGCCTCCCGGAAGTATTTATCCATTGTGAGGACTCTCGCAGCGCAGTCGCCTCGCCAAAACAGGTAATCGGTTCGCCCGCAACAACAAATCGCCGGCCGGCGTTGTGCTCGCCTGACGTGCCGTTCTCGCCGGCAAGGTCGCGGTTATCCCTTGTGCGACATGATATGCGAAACCCCGACACTCACGTCGGCCGTGTGTCTTGCCATCACTGCGTTCATTCGCATTGCAATCGCCGCATAGCCGTTTCGTTCGTGGTCGGTAACTTCCGAGGGCTTGAAGAGCCAAGGAAGGGGTGCAACCTGCGCGTCGGCGAAATTGGCCGGCAGGTTCGATGGCAAGGCCTTTTTCCCTAAAGGCAGCTCTAGCCCAAGGTCGCTAAATTCCTCCTCGAGACTGGCGTGCAGATGAGAAAGGACCACATAGATCGCCAGCTTTGATCTAGTCCTTTCTGTGTTGTTTTGATCGTACTCTTGAAGAACCTCATCGAACGATGGCGATACGTCGCTTTCCGCAGCGGTAGCTCGTGTTGCAACAGCGCCGGCCAGGGCAGTCGCTGCCATTCCTGTAAGACCTACAAAATCACGCCTTGTCGTGCTGGTCATGGTGAATTCCCCTCGGTTTTGAAGACGGACCAAGTCTGGCAAGGACGAGGCGCAGTGGCAATAGGCCGCATAAGCTACTGGTGTAGAGGGTCTTTACGTCGCCGATGTGAATCCACCCATCCACCCGGCAACGATAGTGCCAAGCCGCCAGCAGGCCTGCAATGCGTTCGCGAGCTTCGTCTGAGAGACGCCGTGAATCCAAGGAGGACTTCCTTGGAATTCATCCAGGCAAGGGTTCGAAAAAAATCCGCTGGTGGAGCTGAGGAGGATCGAACTCCTGACCTCGTCATTGCGAACGACGCGCTCTCCCAGCTGAGCTACAGCCCCGTCCAGCGGATGGGGCTTTTATCGGCCGCTGCGGTTTCCTGTCAAGGCTGCGCTTGCTGCCGAAATGCCGCTCGGCCGTTCGTGCGCCCTCGCCCATGCGGCAGAAGGCGGCTCTTGCCGCTTTCACCTACAGTGGCTACATGTCGGCAACAATCGGAGACCGGCATGATCGCCCTCATTCAGACCATTGTCATGGCGCTTGACCTTTACTGGTGGATCATCATCGCCTCGGCGATATTTTCCTGGCTCTACGCCTTCAACGTCGTCAACTCCCGCAACCAGTTCGTCGACACCATCAGCAACATGCTCTATCGGCTGACCGAGCCGGCGCTGCGGCCGATCCGCCGCTTCATGCCCGACCTCGGCGGCATCGACATCTCGCCGATCATCCTGCTGCTGATCCTGTTCTTCATCCGGCAGTTCCTGCTCACCACCGTGCTTTCGCTGGTCGTCTGAGCCCAGGGCGTCGATGAGTGCGCCGTTCCGCAGGCGCGCCGACGGCATCGACCTGTTTGTCCGGCTGACGCCGAAATCAGCGATGGACAGGCTGGAAGGCATCGAAACATCGGTGGATGGGCGAAGCTATCTAAAAGCCCGCGTCCGCGCCGTGCCGGAAAACGGAGCCGCCAATCGAGCGCTGGAAAGGCTGGTAGCTAAGGCGCTTGGCGTGCCGGCATCGGGCGTCTCGATCGCCGCCGGCGGCACCGCTCGGCTGAAGACGCTGCGCGTGCTTGGCGATCCCGCGGCGCTGGCGAAACGCATCGATACGCTGGGCACCCCTGCGCCATGATCTCGGCTCGCTCGCTTACCCCGCAAAAAAAAGGCCGGGCTGCAAAGCCCGGCCAGATGTGAAGGTCGAAAACCTTCAGAGGGGAACGCGCCGGACGAATGGGAGGAAACATCCGACGCGCATTGCATATGGGTTGGCGTCGGCGACGTTTCAATGAGGTCGGAGGAAAGCTCAATGACCACTACTCGAGTCCTATTCTTCGATGTTCTGGGAACCGTCGTTGATTGGCGCAGCGGTATCGCAAGGGAGGCCGGCGCCTTCCTCGCGCGAGTTGGTGCAGAGCAGGTCGATCCCGGTGAATTCGCCGATGCGTGGGCGTCGCGCTATGACGCCTCGACCGAGGCGGTGCGGACGGGGCACCGGCCTTTCGTGTCACTTGACGTGATCAACAGGGAGAATCTGGACGCCACCCTCGTCCAGTTCGGGCTGGCCCCATCCGAGCTGCCGACCGCCGAACTTGAGGAACTCAACCTCGCCTGGCACCGGCTGGAGCCGTGGCCCGATTCGCTGAAAGGCCTTGCGAGGCTGAAGGAACGCTTCATCATCGTGCCCTTATCAGGGGCCAATACCCGGCTGTTGCTGGATATGGCCAAGCGCGCCGGCCTGCCTTGGGACACCGTCCTTGGCTCGGATGTGTTCGGCACCTACAAGCCTGCGCCGCAGGCTTATCTCCGCGCAGTGGAGATCCTGGGGGTGCGACCTGCGGAGGCCGTGTTAATCGCCGCGCACAATGACGACCTGGCCGCGGCACGAAGGTGCGGTATCGGAACCGCCTTTGTTGCTCGGCCAAAAGAGCATGGCCCGGCGCAGACGACCGATCTCTCGCCTCTTGAGAGCTGGGACTTTGTGGCCGACGACCTTGTCCATCTCGCCCAAGTTCTCCCGTAGGCCGAGGGCAGAAAACCTAAGCGATGTCGTCGCGAATGCAGGCCTTCAGATGGCCCTCGGCTGTCGCCCTCAGCGGCGGTACAGCCCCGGCGCAAGCTTCCAGCGCGAACGGGCAACGGGTTCGGAAAACGCAGCCCGACGGCGGGTTTGCCGGGCTTGGAATATCGCCTTTGAGCACCTGCCGGCCTTGCCTGGCCAGCGGGTCGAGCGACGGAATGGCCGACAGCAGCGCGCGCGTGTAGGGATGCTGCGGCCGGGCATAAAGCTCGGCCGCCGGCGCAACCTCCATGATGCGCCCGAGATAGAGCACGATGACCGTATCGCAGATGTACTCGACGACAGCCAGATCGTGCGAAATGAACAGCATGGTCAAGCCGAGCCGGAGCTGCAGGTCGCGCAACAGATTGATGATTTGCGCCTGGATCGAGACGTCGAGTGCCGAGACCGGCTCGTCGGCAACGATGAATTCCGGCTCGAGCGTCAGCGCCCGGGCGATGCCGATGCGCTGGCGCTGGCCGCCCGAAAATTCATGCGCGTAGCGGTCATAGGCGTCGACCGGCAACTCGACCGCGGCAAGTGCCTTCTCGGCCTTCGCCCGCCGCTCGGACTTCTTGCCGATGCGTTGAATGTCCAGGCCTTCGGTGAGGATCTGCCCGATCGTCATGCGCGGCGACAGGCTGGCGAAGGGATCCTGGAAAATATACTGCATCTTGCGGCGCTGGCGGCGCAACTGGGCGGCACCCAGCCTGGTGATGTCGGTGCCGTCATAGTTGATTTGGCCGGATGTCGGCTCGATCAGACGCAGCACCGAGCGGCCGATCGTCGTCTTGCCGGAGCCGGATTCGCCGACCAGGCCGACCACCTGGCCACGCCTGATATCGAAGGAAATATCCTCCAACGCCCTTACGACGGGTCCGCGCGAGAACGCTGTCGGCGCAAAATGCTTGGTCAGGTTTTTGACAGCGAGGAAAGGGGCGTCGGCCATCAGAGCTCCTCCCAGCGCAGGCAGCGGCTTTGCTGGGTCGGCGTCGCCGCAAACAATGGAGGGACCGCAGCGCGGCAGGCAGCGATAGCCATCGGGCAACGCGGCGCGAAGGAACAGCCCTTGGGCAGCAAGGCGAGCGACGGAACATTTCCGGCAATGGTCGGCAGCGGCGTTCCCGCCGCCTTCAGCGCCGTGGCCTGGCCGAGCCGCGGCACCGAGCGCATCAACCCTGCCGTATAGGGATGACGCGGACGGGCGAACACTTCGCTCACCGGACCTGTTTCGACGATACGCCCGGCATACATCACCGCCACCCGGTCGGCGATTTCGGCGACGACGCCGAGATTATGGGTGACGAACAGGATGCCCATGCCGCGCTGCGCCTGCAGGTCGGCCAAAAGATCGAGGATCTGGGCCTGGATGGTGACGTCCAGTGCGGTTGTCGGCTCGTCGGCGATCAGCAAACCAGGATCGCAGGACAGGGCCATGGCAATGGTGGCGCGCTGGCGCATCCCGCCCGACAGTTCGTGCGGATATTGCCGCGCCCGCCGCTTCGGATCGGGAATGCCGACCTGTTCCAGCAGCCGCACCGCGTCTGCTTCTGCCTCGCGGTGCGATTTGCCGAGATGGATGCGGATCGGTTCGGCGATCTGCTCGCCGATCGTGTAGACCGGGTTGAGGCTTGTCATCGGCTCCTGGAACACCATGCCGATCTCATTGCCGCGTATCTTGCGCAGCGACTCGGCATCGAGGCTGGTCAGCTCGGTAACCGTGCCGTTCTTGCGCCGCAGCGCGATCGACCCCTCGGCGATATGTCCGACCCTCTTTGGCAACAGGCCGATGATCGACAGGCTGGTGACAGATTTGCCGGACCCGGATTCGCCGACAAGCGCCACCGTCTCGCCGGAGCCGATCGTCAGGTCGACATCCCTTACCGCCGCGATGTCGCGCCCCGCGATGCGGAACACCGCGCGCAGGCCGGAAATCGAGAGGATCGGCATGGCGCTCAGCGGAGCAGCCCCACATCGCGAAGGATCATGTCGATCTTTGCGGTTTCCTCGTCGTTCAGGCTGCGCTGCGGCCGCGCCATGGTGTTCGACGCGATGATGCCGAGGCTCTTCATCGCCGCCTTGAAGGCGCCGACGCCGGCCGAGCCGGCGCTGGTCCTGCCGAGCGAGATCCAGACGATCTCGAACAGTTTCAGCAACCGCTCCTGCTCCAGGCGGGCTTCGGCATGCTGGCCCGCCTGCGTCAGCTTCCACAGCCTGACATAACCATGCGGGTCGACATTGGCGAGCCCCGGCACGACGCCGTGCGCACCCATCGCCAGCACGCTGTCGACCAGGATCTCGGAGCCGGTCATGCCGAAGAAGCCGGGGTCGTCGGCCATGTCCTTGAGCACGTAACGCAGATTGCCGTCGTCGCCGCTGGAATCCTTGATGCCCGCGATGGCGCCTTCCCTGGCGAGGCCGACCGTGGTCTTGCGCTCCAGCTTGACGTGGACGCAGACCGGGATGTCGTAGGCGATGACCGGAATGTCGATCGCATCCTTGATATAGCGGAAGTGGTCGCCGATCTCCGGCTGGCTGGTGCGGGTATAAAACGGCGCGGTGACGACGATGGCGTCGGCGCCGGCCGATCTGGCGATCCGGGCGTGGTTGATGACGCGGTCGGTCGTCGGGTCGATGACCCCGGCGAAGATCGGAACCCGGCCGTTATTGACCTTGACCGCGTGCTCGAGGACGGCCCTGCGGCCCGCCTCGTCGTGGAAGACCACCTCGCTGGTCGAGCCGAGCACGAACAGCCCGTGAACACCGCCGTCGAGCAGGTTCTCGATGGTGCGGGTGAACGACGGAAAGTCGATGCTGAAATCGGCATTGAGCGGGGTGACGACAGGTGGCACGACGCCGGTAAACAGGGGCATTTTGATAAACCTTTGAGGTCAGTTGAGATCGGAGCGGGGGTCGAATGCGTCGCGCAGGCCGTCGCCGATGAAATTGATGGCGAGCACGGTGAGCACCAGTGCGGCGCCCGGGAACATCCATTGCCAGGGGTAATTTTCAAGCACCACGGTGGAGCGGGCGAGATTGAGCATGTTGCCCCAGCTGGCTTCGGGCGGTGCGATGCCGAGGCCGAGGAAGGACAGGCCGGCCTCGAGCAGGATGGCGTTGGCGATCTGCAAGGTGGCGTAGACGACCAGGATATCGATGCAATTGGGCAGGCCATGCCGGAACAGCAGATGTGGCAGCCCTGCCCCCATGCCGCGGGCGGCAACGACGAAATCGCGCTCGCGCAGTTCGAGCAGCCGGGCGCGCACCATGCGCGACAGCACCGGCCAGGAGAGCAGCGAAATCACCAGTATGGTCGGCGCGATGCCGGTGCCGGCAATCGAAGCCAGCACCAGCAGGAAGATCACCGGCGGCAGCGTCATCGCCAGGTCGACCAGGCGCATCACCGTGCCGTCGACAAGACGCCCGCCAAAGCTGGCGACGGCGCCGACCAGGAAGCCGATGACGCTGGAGATGGCGACCGAGCTGACGGCAACCAGCAATGAGATCCGCCCGCCTTGCAGCAGCCGGGCCATGACGTCGCGCCCGACGCCGTCGCTGCCCAGCCAATGAATGGCCGACGGCGCCTTGTTCATTGCTCGGAGGTCGATAGTGTTAGGACCGAACGGCCACCACAAAGGATACGTCGAAACCGCCAGCAGGATCGGGATGACGATCAAAAGCCCGGCACGCGCCGCGCGGTTTTCAAAAAAGCGGTCGAGCGCGCGGCGAAGCGGGCCTTTGGTTTGCGGCACGGCTGCCGGGTCAACTGTAGGATCTGGCGCCGTGATTGCTATCATGCCACCTGAATGCGCGGGTCGACGACGGCATAAACGACGTCGGTCAAGAGGTTGACCAGGATGACGCAAACGCCGATCACCAGGGTAGCGCCCATGATCACCGGGTAATCGCGGGTGCCGACGGCGTTGACCAGAAGCAGTCCCATGCCCGGCCAGTTGAACACGCTTTCCAGGAAGATAGCGCCGCCGATGGCGATGCCGACAGTCGAGCCGATCAAGGTAATGACCGGCAAGAGCGCGTTGCGGGTTGCATGCTTGATGATAACCCAGAACTCGCGCACGCCCTTGGCACGCGCCGTCCGCACGTAATCCTGGTTGAGCACTTCCAGCAGCGAGGCGCGCATGTAACGCATGATCAGCGCGGCATGGCCGACGGACAGCAGGCAGGCGGGCAGGACGAGGTGCGCAAGCACATCCGTCGCCGAGAACGGCGCACCCGCGGTCTGCATGCCGCCGGACGGCGCCCAGCGCAGCAGCACCGAGAAGAAATAGAGACCGAGCAGCGCTGTCAGAAAAGCCGGGCTGGAGATACCGATAAACGACAGCACCGACAGCGCGATGTCGGATGGTTCGTTACGGCGCACCGCGCTGAAAATGCCGGCGGAAATGCCGAGCACGATGGCGATCGCCAGGCCCGTACCCATCAGCAGCGCCGTCGGGCCGACGCGTTCCATGACCAGTGGCAGCACGGCAACGCCGCTGCGCTGGATCGAATAGCCGAAGTCACCGCTCAGCGCCGCGCGCACCCAGGCGAGATATTGCACGGGAAGCGGCCGATCGAGCCCGAGCCGTTCGCGCAGGCCCTCGAGGTCGGAAGCCGACATGGGGACCGATGGGTTGATATAGGCGTCGATCGGATCGCCCGGCGCCAGCCGCAACAGGATGAAGATGAGGACGCTGAGCGCGACCAGCATCAGCAGTCCTGTGGCGCTGCGGCGGGCGATGAAGCTCAACATGGGCTTTCCGTGGCGGTGGCAGGCGGCGCCAAAGTGGTCCCGCCTGCTCACTTGCTTGCGGGTTTCTTACTGGATGTCCCAGCGCTCGGGGTGAGCTGCGTAGGGGCCGCCGCCCGGCGCCGGCGTCCAAACGAAGTCATGCAGCTTGTTGGAGGCTACGCCATAGCGGTTGGCCACCCACAACGTCGCCCAGGGCAGGTCCTTGTTCATGACCTTGCAGACCCCCTGCCAGGATTGATCGAGCTTGGCCGGATCGGTTTGGCCGAGCGCGGCGTCCAATGCGGTGCTCAGATCGTCGAACTCGATGCGCATGGTGTTGAAGCCTGCCGGCGGGATCTGCGACTTGTTGAGGCCGGGATTGAGGCCGGCCGGGTTAGGGCCGTTCTGCAGGCCGGCATAGACCATCGGAAAGGCGTTCCAGTCCGGCGTGCCTTGCTTGTAGACGATGCCGTTATAGGTCGGCGTATCGACGACCCGCGGCACCACGTTGATGCCGACTTCGGCCAGCATCGACTGGATGGCGGCCATCACGTTGGCCGCTTGCGGCGAGCCGTAATAGGTCAGCAGGGTGATCGGTTTGTCGCCGTTGATCTTGTCCCAGCCCGCCTCGCTCAGCAGCGCCTTGGCCTTTGCCGGATCGTAGGCATAGGGTTCGAGGCCTGCGGGAACGAGATGCGGCGCGACATAGCCGCAATTGGCTGGCTCGGCGGCACCGCCGTAGAGGCTGTCGATGATGGCGTTGCGATCGATCGCGTACATGATTGCCTGGCGGACACGGATATCCCTAAACAGGTCGACCTTCTGGTTCAGGCCGATATAGTTGACCACGTACGAGGCACCTTCGATCACCTTGAAATTGCTGTCGCTCTTGAACGATGCCGCATCGTCGGGCTCGACATAGGTGAACTGGATTTCGCCGGCACGGAGCGCGGCAACGGCCGCCGCCGGCGACTCGAAATAGCGGTTGATGAGCACGTCTACCTTCGGCTTGCCGCCGCGATAATCGTCATCGGCTGCCAGCTCGACATATTGGTCGCTCACGTAGCGCTTGAACTTGAACGGGCCGGTGCCGACCGGAGTGGTCGACCACCAGGTGCTTGTCGCCAGCGATTCCGGCGGCAGGGCGGCCAGGGCATGCTCCGGCAGGATCATCAGCTGCGAGAGGATGGATAGAAACGAGCCGTTCGGTTTCGATAGCTTCACCACTGCGGTGTGGTCATCCGGCGCATCGACCGAGGCGATGTTGGCGAGGCGGGCGGCAAACAGGCTGCCGGAGGCCTTGTTCCTGGCAAGCTCGAGGGTGAACTTGACGTCCTTCGAGGTGAACGGCTTGCCGTCGTGCCAAGTCTCGTTGACCAGGTTGAACGTATAGCTCAGCTGGTCGTCGCTGATCTTGTAGTCCTTGGCGAGGTCGCCTTCGATCTCGGTCAGTCCGGCATTGTAGATGACCAGCGGTTCAAAATAGGTGCTGAGCCA
The DNA here is from genome assembly GCF_040322715.1 of Mesorhizobium sp. M0106. Classification (NCBI taxonomy): domain Bacteria; kingdom Pseudomonadati; phylum Pseudomonadota; class Alphaproteobacteria; order Hyphomicrobiales; family Phyllobacteriaceae; genus Mesorhizobium; species Mesorhizobium sp. M0106. The sequence goes on from NZ_JAMYUA010000019.1 coordinate 69,119, forward strand.
GCTGTAGCCGCCGGTCGCGACCAGCGGGTTGAAGTTCTTGGGAAAACCGCCCGGGCCGACGTCGAAGCCGCCCGCAATGGTCTTGGCGCTTTGTGCCTGGACACTGGTCAATGGGGCAATGCTGGCGAGCAGTAGCCCGGCGACTGAGAATGCGATGGTCCTGATGCGCATGGTTTCCTCCCTTGGCATAGTCAGGTTGTTCTTCAGCTTGTTCGGTTTTTGGCGATAACCTGCTGGATCCCCCGGTAATGGTCGTCGAGCCGCCGACGCGCCTGGTCGACATCCTTGGCGGCGACAGCCTCGACGATCTCGTGATGGTCGCGCCATGTCGCCAGCGGCGTCGGATTGTCGAGATTGGTGAAATTCGAGGCCTTGTTGAACGCCATCCAGAAGATGTCGATCAGCGCGCTCAGCATGCGATTGTTCTGGCAGCGGAACAGCAGCTGATGGAATTGCTTGTCCTCTTCGGCGAAGCTCTCATGGCGCTCGGCACGTTGCCGCATGCGCTCGGTCAACTGGCGCAGCGCTTCGATATCTTCGGCGCTGATCATCTCGATCGTCTTGGCGATGAGGCCGGTTTCCAGCACGCGACGGATTTCGCGCAGCTCTTCGACGTCGCGCAGCGAATCCTGCAAACCGTAGGCCAGGTTGTCCAGCAGCGGCTTGAACGAGAACTCCTTGACGAACACGCCGATGCCGCGTCGCGTCTCCAGGATGCCGATCGATTCCAGCGCCTTGATGGCTTCGCGCACGGAGTTGCGGCCGACGCCGAGCCGCTGCGCCAGAAACGTCTCCGGCGGCAAGGGATCGCCGGCCTTGAGCTGGTTGCTTTCGATATAGGCCCTGAGGCTTTCCTGCACGGTGACGTGCAGCAGCGGTGGTCTGCTCAACGGTTCGATCGACTTCAGTTCCGCCATCCCACTGCTTTCATCATCCGCTGAAGCTTGCCCGCCGCTTGTCGTATAGCCACTTGTAGGATATCCTGCAAGCCCATAGCAAACCTGCCTCCGAATGAAGATTATCCTCGCCGGCTCGAGCCACTGGCACGCCGAAATGCACCTCGACGCCGCACGCTTTTACGGTGCGGAGATCGCCGGTATCTGGGACGAGAATCCTGGCCAAGCGCATGCGTTCGCCGCGCACCACGACCTGCCGTTTATCGAAGATTTCAAGGAGATACTCTCCAGCCCGCCGGATGTGATCCTGTTGATGGGGCACCCTTCGATGGTGCCGGCGCGGGCACGTGCGATCATCGCGGCAAGGGTACCGCTGATCCTGGAGAAGCCGGCGGCCAGCCATACGAGGGAACTGATGGCGCTGCGCGACCTCGCCAGGCAGTACCAGGCTTTTGTCGCTGTTCCCCTGCCCAACCGTTTCGGGCCGGCCGTTGCCGGCCTTGAACGGCTGCGCCGGCAAGGTCGCGCCGGCCCCGTGGCGCATTGCCAGTTCCGGCTGGTCAACGGCCCGCCGCAACGCTACATCGCCGACGGTGTCGCCTGGGTGCTCGACCCGGCGGTTGGTGGCGGGGGTGCGTTGAGGAATCTCGGCATACACGGCGTCGACGCGGCACTCAGCCTGGCAACCGGCAAGCTCGGCCTGAAAAGCGTTTCGATCGCGAACCGCATCCATCCCGGCCCGGTCGAGGATCACGCACTTCTGGTGCTGGAAGACGAGGCCGGCGCGCTGTTCATCGTCGAGGCCGGTTACACCTTTGCTTCGATGCGCCCCGGCGGTGACTTCGAGTGGCGCATCGTCAGTGCCAATGCCACCCTCATCGATCATGGCGACCATGTTATCTGCGCAACGCTCGACGACGCGGCAATCGTCGACTTGCCGGTCGAACTGCCGGCGACGCGCTATCGTCTGTTCATGCGCGATACGCTTGACCGGCTGGCCAGAAAGGCGCCTCCGCCGGTGTCCATCGAAGATTATGTTGCGGCGATGTCGCTGATCGACGCCGCCTATCAAAAGGCAGGACCATGATTGGAATAGGAATTATCGGCGCCGGCGATTTCGGCGCAGCCCATGCGCGGGCAATCCCTGAGGCTGGCGGCATTCGCCTCGTCGCCGCCTCTCGAGGAAATGCCGACGCACTGCAGCAATTCACCGCTGAACATGGCGGCCGCGGCTACGCGGACTGGCGAAGGCTGCTGGACGACAAGGAGGTCGATGCGGTCCTCATTGCCAGCCCGCACCATCTCCATGCCGAAATGGCCATCGGCGCGGCAAAGGCCGGCAAGCATATCCTGCTCGAAAAACCGATGGCGCCGACGGTGGCTGCCTGCGATGCGATCAACGCCGCCGTGGCCAAGGGTGGCGTCAAGCTGATGGTCGCCCACCTCATGCATTTCGCCCCGCCCTGCATGGCGGCCAGGCAAATTCTGGAGGAAGGCGAGCTCGGCCGGCCGCTCGCCGGATCGAGCTGGATCATCAAGCTGTGGATGGAGCACAATCGCCGCGACTGGCATCTGCGCAAGGCGACCGGCGGCGGCATGCTGTTGACGGCCGGCATCCACGCGGTCGATCGCCTGGTCTGGCTGATGGATGACGATGTCGTGTCGGTGAGCGGCATGCTCGGCGCCAAGTTCCATGACCAGGAAGCAGACGACAGCGCTCTGCTCGGATTGCGCTTCGCCGGCGGCGGCATCGGCCAGGTGCAGAGCGTCGGCTATCGCACCGGCGCCACCACCTATGCCATGGATCTGGTCTGCGAGCGGGGAACGCTGCGCATCGACATGGACCGCGGCACCATGCTTGGCCGCGAGACGGTCTGGACCGAGCTGCCCGGGTCCTTTGAGCCGAACTGGATGCATAACGCGCTGGTGCGCGAATGGAGCGCAATGCGCGATGCCATTGCCGATGACACGCCGGTGCCGGTCGACGGCATCTATGCGCGCAAGATCATCGCCATTATCGAGGCTGCCTTCGCGTCGAACGAAACCCGCCGCGAACACGAGATCGCCGGTGGACGCTGACCTCGACGACCATCTGGCCCGCTTGCCCGCACACGCACCGCGCGGCATCTGGGGCGCGGTGATGCTGGCCATCGACGATCGCGGAGCGATCGACTGGCAGGCGACGGAAGAGACGATCGCCCGGCTCTGCGCCTCAGGCGTCGACGGCGTCTATTCCAATGGCACGGCCTGCGAATTCCATTGCCAGACCGAGCCCGAATTCGACCGGCTTTGTGAGTTGGTCGCAACCATAGCCGGCCGCGCGCGCCTTCCTTTCCAGATCGGCATCAGCCAGTCCAATCCGCGCGTCGCGCTGGAGCGACTGACGCGGGTCGCCGGACTTCGCCCGACGGCGGCTCAATTCACCTTGCCCGACTGGTGGCCGCCCAGTGACGACGAGATCATGCGTTTTGCCGGCGGCCTCTGCGAGGCCGCGCCCGAAACGCCGCTGGTGCTCTACAACCCGCCGCACGCCAAGCGCCGCCTGACGCTCGACGGCATCGCCAGTCTGCGTGCGGCCGTGCCATCGCTGGTCGGCGCCAAGCTGCCGGGCGGCGACGCCGGCTGGTATGCCGACACGCGCCGCAGACTGGACGGATTTTCCGTCTTCGTCCCCGGCCACACGCTGGCAACAGGCTATGCCGGGGGAGCCCATGGCAGCTACTCCAACGTTGCCTGCCTCAACCCGAAGGGCGCGGTGCAGTGGTGGCAGATGATCCGCACCGACATGGCCGCAGCTGCCGAACTCGAGGCCCGCATACAGGCCTTCCTCGCCGCACATGTCCTACCGTTTCGCACCCGTTACGATGTCAGCGATGCAGCACTCGACAAGGCGATGGCGGCGGCCGGCGGCTGGGCGCCGCTCGGCCCGCGATTGCTCTGGCCCTACAACTCGGTTCCCGACGAGGAGATCCCGACGCTGGCCAAGGCCGCTTACGCGACCTTCCCCGAATGGTGGTAATGTTCGATTTTACGAAACCGGTTTAGTAAAGCGGTTTACAAGCGCAATTTCCTGTGCTGAAATCCTCGCCTATCGGGAACGCTGAGCACAGTCGCCTCATGAAGAAACCCACCGCATCGACGATCCGGAATGTCGCGCATGCGGCTGGCGTCTCGGTCACCACCGTGTCGCGCCATCTGAACGGCCGCATAAAGCTGCCGGCGGAAACCAGCGAGCGCATCAGGGCAGCGGTTGCGGAACTGGAATATCGGCCCAACGCCATCGCGCGGCGCCTCAGCAAGGGCCGCAGCGAAACCATCGGCTTGATCGTTTCCGACATCTCCTACCCATTTTTCGCCGCCATCGCGAGTTCGGCGGAAGAAGAAGCAAGCCGGCTCGGCTACAGCCTGGTGATGTTCAACAGCCGCAACATGGCCGCCAAGGAACTGGGCTTCCTGTCGCGCATCGACGACGCGCAGGTCGACGGTATCCTGCTGATGACCAACCACCCGGACGACGGCGCGCTGGTCCAGAAGATCAATGCCTGCAGCAACGTCGTCCTGGTCGACGAGGATGTGCCCGGCGCCATTGCGCCGCGCCTGTTTGCCGATAATCGTCGCGGCGCCAGGCTGGCGACCGAGCATCTTCTTGATAATGGCCACAACGCGATCGCCTTTGTCGGCGGCCCGCCGGCGCTGCTCAGCAGCAAGGAGCGGTTCGGAGCCTTCGAGGAATGCCTCGAGCGCACAGGCGTGAAGCTGGATCCAGACCACGTCTTTTTCGGCGACTATGACGAAGAGTCCGGCCTGCGCGCCATCCTGCGGTTCGCTGCGCTCGACAATCCACCGACCGCAATCTTCGCCTCTGCCGACATGCTGGCGCTGGGGATTTTGCAAGGCTGCCGCAAGCTCGGCATCAGTGTGCCCGCCGATCTGTCGCTGGTCGGTTTCGACGACATCCGCAATGTCGACCTGCTTGATCCGCCGCTGACGGCCATCCGTCAGTCCGCGGAGGAATTCGGCCGTCGGGCGGTCGGCCTGCTGATCGACCACATCAACGGTGCCGAGATACCTGATGCGGCGCCGGTCGCGGTGAAGCTTGTCGTGCGCCACTCCGTGGCCGCGCCTCGTAAGGCACATTGGAAACTGACTGGAAACGCCTCGGCGGAAAACCGATCGCTGACGAGAGTGGGAACCTAGGCCATGATCCGAACCGAAGGTCCGCGTCAGCGAAAAGTGGGAACCGGTTTTCGGAAAGGTCATGGCCCAGAAAGACAACAGAGACGGATCAAATCCGCGAAACCTGCAGTCAACATCAACAATGGGAGAATGAACAATGACAATCTCGCATTTCGCACAAGACGCGGCTGAGATCGCGCTGGAAAAATTCACGCGCGGTGAAATCGATCGCCGCTCGTTCCTCGTCGCACTCGGCGGCCTCGGCCTTGCGGGCGCCTTGAAGCCGGGCATCGCCTTGGCCGATGCCTCCGAAATCGTCGTCTGCAACTGGGGCGGTGCGGCGGCGGATGCCTTCGCCAAAGCCTATGGCGACCCCTTCACCAAGAAGAGCGGCATGAAGGTGGTGATCGACGGGGCGGGGCCTGCGATCGGCACGATCCGGGCCATGGTCGAGTCCGGCAAGGTCATCTGGGATGCCACCGACGGCGGCATGATCGATTCGCTGACGCTGGGCAAAGGCAATCTGGTCGAGAAGATCGACTACACGATCGTCGACAAATCGCAGGTGCCGGAGAATTTCGCCGGCGAGTTCGGCGTCTCGAATTATGTCTATTCGAACGTGCTCGCCTATGACGCCGACGCAACCAAGGGTGCAGCACCCACCGGCTGGGCCGACTTCTTCGACACGGCAAAGTTCCCCGGCAAGCGCACCATGTGCAAATGGATCCAGGGCCAGCTCGAATTCGTGCTCATGGCGGACGGTGTCGCGCCCGCCGACCTGTATCCGCTCGACGTCGACCGGGCATTCAAGAAGCTCAAGCCTATGCTCGCCGACATCATCTTCTGGGAAGGCGGCGCTCAGACCCAGCAATTGTTCCGCGAGGGCGAGGTCGTGATGGGCAACATCTGGCACACCCGCGCCAATCTCCTGCACAAGGAAACGCCCGACAAGTTCAAGTGGATCTGGGAGCAGAACATCCTTTCGGCCAGCGCGTGGTCGGTTCCCAAGGGCAATCCCGCCGGCAAGAAAGTGTTCGAATTCATCAATTCGACGCTCGATCCGGCCGGCCAGCTGGTGCTGCTGCAGATCATGGGCAACGGGCCTTCCAACCCTAAGACGCTGGCCTTGATGACGCCGGAGGACGCGGCCGTGAACCCGACGACGAAGGAGAATGCTGCCTCGCAGATCATGCTCAATCCCGCCTATTACGCGGAACACGAGACCGAGCTCCAGAACAAGTACCTGGACTTCATCTCGAGCTGAGAGGGGCGAGCCGACAGGGAAGGGCTGCCACCGGCAAGGCGGCGGCCCTCATCCGATGCGAATTTGATCCAATGCGAAATTTCAAGACAACAGCCCTGCTGCTGACGGTTCCCGCCAGCCTGGTGGCGATCGGCCTCTATGCGGCGCCGATCCTGCAGGTTCTTGCGTTGAGCCTGACCGAGCCGAAGCCGGGTTTTGCCAATTACCAGAGCCTGTTCGCCAATGCCGCGGTCGGCCGCGTCGTCATGACGACGCTCAAAGTGTCGGTCATGACCACGGTGCTGACCGTGCTGGCGAGCTACATCGTCGCCTTCGCCATCATCCATATGTCGGCCGGCTGGCGCCGCATCTCGCTGTTCCTGGTGCTGGTGCCGTTCTGGATATCTGTGCTGGTCAGGGCGTTTTCCTGGATCACCATCCTGCGGCGCCGCGGCGTCCTCAACAGCGCGCTGACGGGTACGGGCGTGATCTCGACGCCGCTCGACCTTGTCTACAACCTTTTCGGCGTCACCATCGGCATGGTGCACTACATGATGCCGTTCGCCATCCTGCTGCTCTACGCCAATCTGTCCGACATCGACCGCCGCATCATGCAGGCGGCACGCTCGCTGGGCGCGCGGCCGGCAACGATCTTCTGGCGCGTCTGGCTGCCGCTTAGCCTGCCCGGCATTGCGCTGGCGACACTGTTCGTCTTCGTCTTCTCGCTTGGCTTCCTCGTCACGCCCGCCCTGCTCGGCGCCGGCAAGACCCTGATGATCGCCGAATACATCTCGGTGCAGATCTCGAGCACCTCGCGCTGGGACCTGGCAACATCGCTGTCGACCATGCTGCTTCTGGTGGTCGGCATCATCGTCTTTGCCGCCATGCGCAGCCCGGCGCTGCGCGCCGCCTTCGTCGCGAGGCCGCAGCAATGAAGCCCCGGCGCATCATCGAAGTTGGCCTGCCGCGCTTGCTGGCCTGGTGCCTGCTCGGCTTCCTGTTCGTTCCGATCCTGGTGGTGATCCCGGTCGCACTGACCGACCGCGATTATCTGTCGCTGCCGCAGGACGGCATTTCGATGCAGCATTTCGCGGCGCTTGCCGACTGGAGCAAGGGCTGGCTTCCCAGCATGCTGACCAGCGCCGGCATCGCGCTCGCCTGCGCCGCGATTGCCACGGCGCTCGGTGTCGCCTTCGCCGTTGGCGCCTGGGCGGCAGGAGGCTGGTGGCCGTCGTTGATGCGCATCCTTCTGCTGTCGCCGATGATCGTGCCGCCGATCATCTACGCCGTCGGCATGGTCAAGCTGTGGGCGCGGCTGTCGCTGCTCGACAGCTACACCGGCGTCATTCTCGTGCATGTCGTGCTGGCCTTGCCGCTGACCGTGCTGGCCATCGGTGCCTCGCTCTCCAATCTCGACCAGAAGCTGGTGCAGGCGGCGAGAAGCCTCGGCGCCAGGCCGATGACCGTGTTCGGCAAGGTGATCTTGCCCAACATCGTTCCGGGCGTTGCCGCCGGCGCGCTGCTCGCCTTCGTCGCCTCCTGGGACGAGATCACGGTGACGCTTTTCATCACCGGGCGCGCCGTCGTCACGCTGCCGCGCCGCATCTGGACCAGCATCCAGGATGCGGTCGATCCGGCGCTGGCGGCGATCGCTACCGTCCTGCTCGTCATAACCGTGCTGGCGCTTGCCGCACGCGCGCTGACCGAACGCCGGCACCAGAGATCCTAGTTCAAGCACCCCGCCGCCGGGAACAATCGAAAGGAAAGGAAGGCCTATGAGCACCGCAATGAGCGACAACGAATACCGCGAGAACAAGTTCTTCAGCATATTCGGCTCCGTCCCCGAGCCGGGCTTCGATACGGCTGAGGAACAGATCCCGGTATGGGGCCGCCATTGGGGTTGCTCGAACGATGTCGGCCGGTTGCGCGCTGTGCTGATGCACAGGCCCGGCGACGAGCTTTCCGTGGTCGAAAACAAGCCGATGCCTGAAATCGGCGGCTTCGGCGATCCGGAAAAGGGTTGGTACTGGATGGGCCGGACGATGCCCGATTTGCCCGCCATGCAGCGCGCCCATGACGAGTTCACCAATTTGCTGCGTTCGGAAGGCGTCGACGTCATCCTCGTCGACAAGGCCGCTCCTGGAGCGATGAAGCAGATCTACACCCGTGACAGCGTCATCGGCATTCCGGGCGGCGCCATCGTCACCCGCCTGGCCCGGCGGGTGCGCCGCGGCGAGGAACTGCCGGTGACGCGGGCGCTGGCCAAGGCCGGATGTCCGATCCTCGGAACCATCCACGGCTCGGCCGTCTTCGAAGGCGGCGGCTTTGCCTTCATCGATGCCAAGACGGCCGTCTGCACGGTGAGCATCGCCTGCAATCCGGAAGGGGTGCGGCAGGTCGAAAGCATCCTCGCCGGCCTCGGCGTGACGCTGATCAAGGTGCCGATGCCGGGATACCGTATTCACATCGACGGCGCCTTCATTATGGTCGACGTCGAGACGGCGATCGTCAATGTCAACGAACTTCCTTACCCGTTCATCGAATATCTGGACAAGCGCGGCATCAAGATGATCGAACTGCCTCCCGAAGACAGCGCCATGTCGCTCAACTGCCTGGCCGTCGCGCCCGGTCGCGTCATCATGCATGGCAGCCGCTCGAAGCGCTTGGCGGACAGGCTCGATGCCGCCGGCATCACCGTGCTGACCTGCAACTACGAGACGGTCGAGCTTGGCGGCGGTGGCCTGCATTGCTCGACGGCGCCGCTGATCAGGGACCCGATCTGACATGGTCCCGAACTGATATGACCCCGGACTGACATGGCATTGCTGGTCATCGACGATCTGGCAAAGACCTACGACAAGGTCACTGCGCTGACCGGGATCAACCTCTCGGTCGAAGCAGGAGAGTTCGTCACCTTGCTCGGGCCTTCCGGGTCCGGCAAGACGACCTTGCTGATGTCGCTGGCCGGCTTCACCACGCCGAGCAAGGGCACGATCAGCCTCGACGGCAGGGATATCACCCGTGTCGACCCGGAGGACCGCAATTTTGGCTTCGTCTTCCAGGGTTATGCGCTGTTCCCGCATCTCTCCGTCGCCAACAACATCGCCTTCTCGCTTAGGGTCCGCAAATGGGAGAAGGCAAGGATAGCCACGCGGGTGACCGAGATGCTGTCGCTGGTCGGCCTCGACAATCTGGCCGAGCGCAAGCCGCGCGAACTGTCGGGCGGCCAGCAGCAGCGTGTCGCCATCGCTCGCGCCTTGGCCTTCGGGCCGCGCATCCTGCTGCTCGACGAGCCGCTTTCGGCGCTCGACCGTATGCTGCGCGAGACGATGCAGAAGGAGTTGAAGCGGCTGCATCGCGAGACCGGGGTGACCTTCGTCTACGTCACCCACGATCAGGAAGAGGCGATCGCGATGTCCGATCGTATCGCTGTGTTCAATCATGGCCGCATCGTCGAGATCGGACCGCCGCGCGACCTCTACAAGAAACCGTCGACGCGCTTCGTCGCCGGTTTTCTCGGCGAGAACAATTTTTTGACCGGCCACCGCGCCGATGACGATGAGACGATGGTCGAGGCGTTCGGCGCGCGCTTCGGCTTCCCCCTCCGAAAGGGCAGCCGCGAGCGGCCCGGCGATCGCCTGACGGTATGGGTGCGCCCCGAGGAGATCCGCATCGGGCAGGCGTCAGGCGATGAGATCGGCTTCCGGGCGACAGTGGTCGAGAATTCCTTTGTCGGCGCGCTCGAACGCATCGTGCTCCGGACGACGGCCGGCGAAGAGATGGTCGCGACGCTGCGCTCGGAAGCGACCGTCGCGGTCATGCCCGGACAAACTGTCGATTGCCGGATACATCCCTCCGCAATCGGCGTCCTGCCGAACGAAATCTCGATGCCCTGACCTCCCGGGAGAGCCCCATGATCAAGGCGACACCTTTCGATTTTCCCTATGACGGCAGGCTGGTTGCCGAACATACGGCCCTCGTCGTCATTGATCTGCAGGAGGATTTCCTGTCGACGACAGGCTATTTCGCCAAGCAGGGCTACGATCCGAGCCCGCTGCGAGCCATCCTGCCGACGGTCAGCCGGCTGATCGCGGCAGCCCGCGCGGCCGGTCTCAGGATCATCCACACCAGGCAAGGTTATCGGCCGGATATGGCCGACATGACGCCCTACGAGAAATGGCGGCGCAAGCGGGCCGGCCTCGAAGGAACCGAAATCCTGCTGCGCTCCGGCCCTGGCTTCCAGATCGTTCCGGAGATCGACGTCGCGCCTGAGGACATCATCGTCGACAAGACCTGCAACAGCGCCTTCACCTACACGGATTTCGAGCATGTGCTGCGCGCGCAAGGCATCACGCATCTCCTGTTTTCGGGATGCACGACCGACGTCTGCGTGCACACGACCTTGCGCGAGGCCTGCGACCGCAATTTCCAGTGCCTGACCATCTCGGATGCTTGCGCCAGCGGCGACCAGAAAGCGCATGAGGCAGCCCTGCACATGGTGACGGTCGAGAACGGCATCTTCGGCGCGCTGACCGATTCAGCCGCCGTTATCGCGGCGCTTTCGCAAATCTCCGGCAAGGTGCACTGATATGCTCGAAGAGACCGCCGGCACAGCCGCCGCAACCCAGACCGACCAACTTTACGTTTCGCTGATGCGCTTGACGGACAAGGGGCTGGCGGAACTGGCCGGCAGCCCCGATCGCAGGAAAGTCAGCGAGGAGCGCGTTGCAGCACTCGGCGGACGATCGGTCGCCTTCTATGCCACGCTCGGCGCCTATGACTTCGTCCAGATCTTCGAAATGCCAAGCAACGAGGCCATGCTGCAATATGTGCTGACGGCCCGGCGCGACGGTTTCGTCGAACCGCTGATCCTGCCGGCATTCGACCCGCCGGCTTTCGGCGCGATTGTCGGACGGGTCCTGAGATGACCGGCGCTTCAGCCGGCGCGTGCTTCCGGGGTCGGGCGCGATGCAAACGCGCCGGGTTGGGAGACATCGGCCTCGCGACGCGCCAGCGAATTGCGCAGCAGTGCGATCGCCTCGCGGCCGGCGGTCGCAATCTCGCGTGGCCTGTCGACGCCGACGATCATGAACTCCGTGATCCCCAAAGCGGCGTAGGAAAGCAGCGAAAGCGCGACCTGCGCCGGCGGCCCGGCAAGTTCGAGCGCCTTCTGGCAGGAAGCGGCCGGTTTGTCTTCCGAACGGATTCGGACGGGAAGCGCGAAACGCAGCTTGCCGGCCCGGCCGTGTTCGGCAGCAGCGCCGCGTACGCGCTCCATTGACTGGTGGATTTCTGCAAGCGAGCCAGGTGCCAGCTCGAACACGTCCGCATGCCTGCCCGCGACCCTGAGCGCAGTGCCCGACTGCCCGCCCATGCGGATGGTCACATCGGCACCATGCGGCCCCTTGCGCGGCACATAGCCGCCTTTGATGCTGTAAAAGGTGCCTTCATGGTCGAACGGCCTGTCGTTCGACCACAATCGCTTCAGCAGCACCAGATATTCATCAATGCGTTGCCAGACCACTGTGTGGCCGGCCGGACGTGCCTCGGCATCGTCGTCGCTCAGCGGCTCGCTGAGCATCCTGAGCGACAGCCGGCCACCGCTTCTCGCGTCGAGGGCAGCGAGTTGTCGCGCCGCCACGGTTGGTTCGATCACGCCTGCCCAATGCGTGAGCACGACCTCCAGGGACGAGGTCCGGTCCAGCGTCTGGGCGGCAAGGTCCATATTGGTCAGCAGCCCGGCCTGGTCGTCGATGACGATCCTCTGGAATCCAGCATCCTCGATCAGTGACAGCTTCGTCGCGGTCTCGACAAAGTCATAGAAAAAGCTGGCGTCGGCAGCGTGGATCTTACCGGGAACATGCGTGAACTCGATCGGCATTGCCATCTCCTCCATCACGTTGGAATCAGGGCGCGCAAATGCACACCGGCATTCGGTTCATCAACTCCGGAATTTCTGCAAACGGCAGGCCGCTATCCCGAGGAAGCCTCGATGATCAGAGCCTTGACAATCAGGGGATCAGCCCCAGTACCACTGCCCCGGTGAATACAAACGCAAGGGCAAAGACGAGATAGGCGAAAGCGCCGGCATAGGCCGGCCGCCAAACCTGGTCGGAACCCAGCCTTTGGCCTTTGCGGGCAGTCTGAGCGTTCTGGCTATAGGACATATCGACCTCCGTCTCGGCGCTTAATCTATAAAATCAGTAGACTTTGTCGAGTGCTATTTTCGCGCGATCCTTAGAACAATTTTCTCCAAATGATAGACACATTAGTGCTTTTAATGCTTAGCGCTGCCTTTTGCGGCATGCCGGGGTGACGGCAGGAAACGTCAGGTCCACGTGTCTGTGGCTCCTTGGCCATCCAATGGATGAGGGATAGCATCGCTTTAGCGGAAAGCCGCGACGTCACGGCAAGGCAGCAGGGAGCAAACCATGGGGACAAGACTGGCCGGCAAGGTCGCCATCATTTCGGGCGGCGCGACGGGAATGGGCGGTGCGGCCTCGGAGCTTTTCGCGGCCGAGGGCGCCAAGGTGGCGATCGTCGACCGCAACGGCGAAGCGGCGGCGGCTACCGCAGCGGCAATCAGGCAACGCGGCCATGTCGCCGAGCACTGGGTCGCCGACGTATCGGATGAGGCGCAGGTCGAAGCGGCGGTGAAGGGCGCGACGGAAAAATTCGGCCCGGTTACGGTTCTGTTCAACCACGCCGGCACCATCGTCATCAAACCCTTCCTGGAGACCACGCTGCAGGAATGGGACTGGCTGCATGCCGTCAATGTGCGTTCGATGTTCCTGATGACGCGCGCCGTGCTGCCCGGCATGATCGCCGCCGGCGGTGGTTCCATCGTCTGCACCTCGTCGATCTCGGCGGTGGCGGCGACGCCGATGGAGGTGCTTTACGACACCACCAAGGGCGCCTGCCACATGTTCGCGCGCGCCATCGCCGTCGAGTTCCGCGACCGCAACATCCGCTGCAATGCGGTCTGTCCAGGCTTCATCAGGACACCGCATGGCCTGCGCGAGGTCGCCGATCTCGACAAACTCGGCGTCGATGTCTCCGACGCGGCAATGGCGGCGCAACAAGGGCGGATCGGCGAGCCGGAAGAGGTCGCGAAGGCAGCCCTGTTCCTGGCCAGCGACGAGGCCAGCTTCGTCAACGGCGCCCATCTGTTCGTCGATAACGGCTTCACCGCGATGTGAAAGGCGAAGCGCCGCTACCGCTCTTCGCGCCGGAACGGCTTGAGCAGCGCCGACGGGGCCACCGCATTGCGCGACATCACCGCCATAGCGACGATGGTGAAGATGAACGGCAGCATCAGGAAGGCCTCGTAGGGGATATGGCCAAGCCCGCTCGCCTGCATACGCAACTGCAAGGCGTCAACGAAGGCAAACAGCAGTGCCGCGCCTGCCGATCGCCACGGATCCCAGCGGCCGAAAACGACGAGCGCGATTGCCACCCAGCCACGCCCCGAAACCACACCGAAGGTGAAGGCGTTGAATTGCGCCATCGACAGGAAGGCACCGGCCAGTCCCATCAAGGCACCGCCGAGGATCACCGCCTGGAAGCGTGTTGCAATGACGCTGACGCCGGCAGAATCGGCGGCACGCGGGTTTTCGCCGACCATGCGCACCGACAGGCCCCAAGGTGTGCGGTAGAGCACGAAGGCGGCCAGCGGTATGGCCAGCATCGCCATGTAGACCAGCGAAAACTGGTTGAACACCGCCCGCCCAAGCACCGGTATGTCGGACAGGATCGGGATCGGCAGCGTCTCGAACCCCTTGATGTTCGGTGGCACCGATTGCTGTCCGAAGATCAGCCGGTAGAGGAAATAGGCAAGGCCCGACGAGAACAGCGTCACGCCGATGCCGCAGACATGCTGGCTGAGGCCGAGCGCTACAGTGAACAGCGCGTGCACGGCGCCCATCAGCGACCCGGTCAGCACCGCCGCGAGCACGCCGAGCCAGAGGCTGCCGCTGAGGCTCGCCGCGGTGAAGCCGGTCATTGCCGACAAAAGCATGATGCCTTCGATGCCGAGATTGAGCACGCCGGCGCGCTCGGAGAACATCTCGCCCAGCGTCGCAAAGGCCAGCGGCGTGGCGATGCGGATGATCGCGGCCAGGAAGCCGACCTGGAAGATCTGTTCCAGCACCACGCTCATTTGGCTATTCCCACGCGACGGAGGCGATAGGCGGTGAACAGCAGCGCCACCAGCATGGCGAGCAGCGCCGTTCCCTGGATGACATCGCTGAGGAAGGCCGGAACGCCGGTCGCCCGCGACATCGCCTCGGCGCCGGTCATCACCGCGGCAAGGAAGATCGCCGCCGGCACGACGCCGAGCGGATTGAGCCTCGCCAGCATGGCGACGACGATGCCGGAATAGCCATAGCCCGGCGAGATGTCGCTCATCACCTGGAAATGCACGCCGCCGACCTCGCCGACGCCCGCAAGGCCGGCCAATGCGCCAGACAACAGCGCCGTCGAAATCAGCACCCGCCCAACATTGATGCCGCCATAGCGCGCCGCCTCGGGGTTTTCGCCGGTGACCCTGATGCGGAAGCCGAGCGTGGTGCGCGCGACCACGAGCCAGATGACCGGTGCGGCGACCAGCGCCGCGACGACCCCGAGATGCAGCCGCGTGCCTTCGAGCAGCACCGGAAAATTGGCCGTATCCTCGATCGGCGGCGAGATCGGGTAGCCGCTGAAACTGTCCTTCCATGGCCCCTCGATCAGCGCCATCAGTGCGTAGAAAATGACCGAGTTGAGCAGCAGCGAGCTGACCACGTCATCGACCCTGAATTTTACCCGCAGCGTGGCGGGGATCAGGGCGACGGCCGCGCCGGCGGCAGCGCCCGCCAGCGCCATCAGCAGCATGGCGAGCGGCCCCGGCATCGGGATTGCACCGATGGCACAGCTCGCCACCGCACCAGCCAGCAATTGCCCTTCGGCGCCGATATTCCAGAATTTGGCGCGGAAGGCGACTGCCACGGCAAGTCCCGTGAAGATCATCGGCGCGGCACGCACCAGCGTTTCGGTGACGGCGTAGCTGTCGCCCAGCGACGCCGAAAACATAACGCCATAGGCCTCGATCACGCCGGCGCCAGCCAGTGCAATGAGGCCGCTGCACAGGATCAGCGTCGCGCCGATGGCGAGCAGCGGCAGCGCCAGATTGAGCCAGGCGGGCGTTGAGGTGCGGGCCTCGAGACGGAACATCAGGCATGGCCCTCCGCTCCGGTCATCATCAACCCGAGTCTGGCGATGCTGGCGTCGGCGCTGTCCAGCGTGCCGACGATGCGGCCCTCATACATCACCGCGATACGATCCGAGAGCATCAGCAACTCTTCCAGATCCTCGCCGATGACGACGATGCCGCAGCCCTTGGCGCGCATGTCGAGGAATTTTTCGTGGATGAAGCGCGCGGCGCCGATATCGAGGCCGCGAGTCGGCTGCGAAACGATCAGCACCTTCGGATCGAAGGCGAGTTCGCGCGCCAGAAGCGCCTTCTGCAGATTGCCGCCGGAAAGCGCCCCGGCGCGCGTCATCGGCCCGGGGCAACGTATATCGTAGGCTTTGATCTGTGCCTCGGCGAAGGCGCGGATCGCATCCGGCTTGAGCAGGCCGTTGCGGCTGAACGCCGCCGTGCCGATGCGCGGCAGCACCATCGAATCGGCGAGCGGCAGATTGGTGACCAGTCCGGTCGTCATGCGGTCTTCCGGTATGCGGCCGAGGCCGAGCGCCTGGACTGTGCTCGGCGAGAACCGCGAAACTGTTTTGCCGGCTATGGTCATCTTCCCGGCATCGGGCGCACGCACGCCGGAGATGACCTCGGCAAGCGCGCGCTGGCCATTGCCGGAGACGCCGGCGATGCCGAGGATCTCGCCGCCACGAACCGACAGCGAAACATCGCGCAGCGCCATGCCGGAATGATGCGATGTCGAGATACCGTCGAGGGTCAGCACGGCCGCACCCGGCATCGACGGTCCTCTGGCCGGAGGCACGATCTCGTGGCCGCACATCAGCCGCGCCATCTCCGACGACGTGGTGCTGGCCGGCGCATCGACGCGGCCGGCAACGCGCCCATGCCGGAGCACGACGCAGCGATGCGTCAGCGCTCGCACCTCGTTGAGCTTATGCGAGATGAAAATGATGCCGAGCCCTTGTGCCGCCATCGAGCGCAGCGCCGAAAACAGCCCGTCGACCTCGGTTGGTGCCAACACCGCCGTCGGCTCGTCGAGGATCAGCAGCCTTGCGCCGCGAAACAGCGCCTTGACGATTTCGAGCCGCTGTTGCTCGCCGACCGACAGCGCCGAGACGGGGAGGTCCGGGTCGAGCGTCAGCCCGTGCTGGCGGCCGATCTCGGCGAGCCGCGCCAGCCCGCCGGCGCGGTCGATCCGGCCCGATCTGCCGGGAATGCCGATCAAGAGGTTCTCCAGCACCGAAAGCCGCGGTGCGAGATGAAAATGCTGGTGCACCATGCCGATGCCGGCGGCCAGCGCATCGGCCGAACTGTTGATCGCCACCGACCGGCCCTGCACCAGGATCTCGCCGGCATCGGGCGCATAGGCGCCGAACAGCACGTTCATCAGCGTCGTCTTGCCGGCGCCGTTTTCGCCGAGCAGCCCGAGGATTTCACCCGGCGCGACACTGAGATCGACGGCCTCGTTCGCCTTGACGGCGCCAAAGCTCTTGGAGATGCCGCGCATTTCGATGAGAGGGGCAGGCGTTGACAAGGCGGGATCCTGGTGGCGTTGACGCCGATATCCCTCCCCCTTGAGGGGAGGGTGCCGAGCGAAGCGAGGCGGGAGGGGTCCCCTCAGCTGCCTCGACGTTTAGACCGAAAAAGATGGAGCGCGTCGCCGAGGACCCCACCCGGCCCTGCGGGCCACCCTCCCCTCAAGGGGGAGGGATGCGCCGCTCAGTCTGAGACCGGCGTATTCTCATCGACGTCGACGCGGAAATTGCCGTCGAGGATCTCGGCCTTCTTCTTCTCGACCAGTTCCTTGACCTCGGCCGGCAGCGTCTTGTCGAACTTGTGGTAGGGCGCGAGGTAGGAGCCGCCCTTGGCCATGCGCGAGAAATCGCCGTAATCCTGCGCGGTGAAGACGCCGGCCTTGACCAGCTTGATCGCCTGCTCGACGGTCGGATACATATCCCAGACCGGCCCGGTGATCACCGTGTCGGGGCCGAGGCTCGACTGGTCCGACATGTTGGAAATGGCGAGGATCTTCTTCTCCGCCGCCGCTTCGATGACGCCGAAGCGCTCGGCATAGATGACGTCGACGCCTGCGTCGATCTGGGCGACAGCCGCTTCCTTTGCCTTTGGCGGATCGAAGAACGAGCCGATGAAGGCGACCTTCTTCTTGATGTTGGGATTGACCTCTCTGGCGCCGGCAAAGAAGGCGTTGACCAGCCGGTTCACTTCCGGAATGCCCATCGCCGCGACGGCGCCGATCGTGCCTGACTTCGACATCTTTCCGGCGATCATGCCGGACAGATAGGCCGGCTCATGGATCCAGTTGTCGAAAACGCCGAAATTCGGCTCGGCCGGCCCGGCGCCGGAGCCGAACAGGAAGGCGGTCTTCGGGAACTGCTTGGCGGTCCTGCGCGATTCGCGCTCGGCGGCGAAGGCATCGCCCAGCACCAGCTCATAGCCGCCTTGCGCATATTCGCGCATGACGCGGCTGAAATCGGCGGTCTGCACCTTCTCCGACCATTTGTATTCGATGCCGAGTTCCTTCTCGGCCTTCTGCAGGGCAACATGGATCTGGTTGTCCCACGGCTCCTCGATCGGCGTGGCGAAGATCGCCGCCACTTTCAGCTTCTTGGTCTTGGCAAAGGCGCTGCCAGGCAGCATCGCTGCCGCTAGGCCGAGCGCGCCCAGCTCCAGCACGTTGCGTCGCGAAAGCCCTTCGCGTTTCGATTGGATTCTGCTCTTCCCGTTGTCCATTGCATGCCCCTCTGATTGGCGCCGTGTCGAGCCGGCTCTCTTCTCTGGAATATCGGCGAAGGAACTATGGAGCGGTGCCCGGCTTTTGTCCACATGGTCAAATTTGAGTGGGCGGAACGCGCCATTAAATGGCCCGGCAAATCGACGCTTGCTCACAATCTCTCCAGCGCCACCGCGATCGCCTGGCCGACCCCGATGCACATGGTGGCGAGGCCGTAGCGGCCGCCGCGTTCGCGCAGTTCCAATGCCGCCGTGCCGGTGATGCGCGCTCCGGACATGCCGAGCGGATGGCCGAGCGCGATGGCACCGCCATTCGGGTTGACGTGCGCCGCATCCTCGGCAATGCCGAGCTGGCGCAGCACGGCGATGCCTTGCGAGGCGAAGGCCTCGTTGAGCTCGACGACATCGAACTGTTGCGGCGTCAGGCCGAGCCGGGCACACAGCTTTTGCGTGGCCGGCACCGGGCCGATACCCATGATGTGCGGCGCCACGCCGGCGGTGGCACCGCCCAGAATACGGGCGATCGGCGTCAGCCCATATCTTTTCGCGGCGGCTTCCGAGGCGATGATCAGCGCCGCGGCGCCGTCATTGACGCCCGAGGCATTGCCGGCCGTAATCGTGCCACCTTGTCGGAACGGCGTCGGCAACTTGGCCAACGCTTCGATCGACGTGCCCCCGCGGGGATGCTCATCTCTGTCGACAACGACCGGATCGCCCTTGCGCTGCGCGATCGTCACCGGCGTGATTTCCTTTGCCAGCCGGCCATTGGCTTGTGCGGCTACAGCCTTGTCCTGGCTGCGCACGGCAAATGCGTCCTGGTCGGCGCGGGAGACAGCGAACTCTTCCGCCACGTTCTCGCCGGTCTCCGGCATCGAATCGACGCCGTATTGCTTCTTCATCAGCGGATTGATGAAGCGCCAGCCGATCGTGGTGTCGTAAATCTCGGCATTGCGCGAAAAGGCGGTCTCTGCCTTCGGCAGCACGAACGGAGCGCGGCTCATCGATTCGACGCCGCCTGATATCATCAGCTCCGCCTCGCCGGCCTTGATGGCGCGGGCAGCAATTATCACCGCATCCATGCCCGAACCGCAGAGACGGTTGACGGTCGAGCCCGAAACCTCCTTGGGCAGGCCGGCCAGCAGCAGCGCCATGCGCGCCACATTACGATTGTCCTCGCCGGCCTGGTTGGCGCAGCCATAGACGATGTCGTCGATGGCAGCCCAGTCGATGTTTGGATTGCGCTCGACCAGCGCCTTCAGAGGGATAGCGCCGAGATCGTCGGCACGGACCGCCGACAACGAACCGCCGAAGCGTCCGATCGGCGTGCGGATGTAGTCGCAGATATAGGCCTCGGCCATTATGCAGCCTTCCCGTTTGCGCTGATGGTTTCTGCTCGCGACCCAGCCATGTTGGCCGCATTCTCCTTGAGACGAAAGCACATCTCGCCGCCGGCCGTTAGGCCAAAGAGAATTTCAGCTGCCGCCCGCCGGGAGCGGCGGATCAGCCGATGCTTTCTCCACCGTCGATCACCAGCGCCTGACCGGTCATGAAGGACGAGCGGTCGGAGACGAGGAACAGGATCGCTTCGGCGATTTCCTCCGCGCTGGCCCAGCGCTGCATGGGAATTTTGGTGCGGACATAGTTCTCGATCGCTGCCCGCCCGCCCATCTGCGCGATGAACGGCTCGTTGAAGGGCGTATCGACCCAGCCGGGGCACAGCGCGTTGATGCGGACATTGTGTTTGGCATAGTCGAGCGACATCTGCCGGGTCATCGCCACCACTGCATGTTTTGACGTTGCGTAGGCGATCATTTCGCGGTCGTAGAACACACCCGAATTCGAGGCGGTATTCAGGATCACCCCGCCGCCTTGCGCGATCATCGACGGCATGACCAGCCTGGCCGCGAGGAACTGCGCCCGCACATTGATCCGCCAGGAGGCATCCATGCCGTCGGCGCCGACTTCGGTCAGCGTGCCGCCGACCTGGATCCCGGCATGATTGTGCAGGATGTCGATCCGCCGATGCCGGCCCAGCGTTCCCGCAATGAGCTGCTCGACCGCCGCATCCTCGCCGACGTCGGTGGCGACGGCCTCGGCCCGACCGCCGGCCGCACGAATGTCGGAAGCGGTTGCTTCCCCCGCCGCCTGGTCCCTGTCGGCGATCACCACGAGCGCGCCTTCCCTGGCCATCATCATGGCGCCGGCACGCCCGATCCCCGACCCGGCACCCGTCACCACGGCGATGCGATCTCTCAGAATCATGTTTTTTTATCTTTCAGTGTGATGGTTTTCGTTGCCGCAGTTGCCATTGGGCAAGCACCACGAGCAAAACGGAGGCGACGAGCACGATCGTCGCGATGGCATTGATCTCCGGCGTGACCCCGCGCCGGATCGAGGCGAAGACATAGATCGGCAATGTCGTCTGTGCGCCGGCGACGAAGAAGGCGACGATGAAATCGTCGAAGGAGAATGTGAAGGCGAGCAGGAAGCCGGCGATCACCGCCGGCATGATCTGCGGCAACACGATGCTGCGGAACGTCGTCAGCGGGGTGGCGTAAAGATCGCTCGAGGCCTCGACCAGATTGCGATCGAGGCTGCCGAGGCGCGTGCCGACAATCATCGCCACCAGCGCCATCGAAAACAGCCCGTGCGCGGCGATGATCGAGCCATAGCCGAGCGCCAGGCGCGGTGGCTGGTCGTTCGGCCACAGCGAAGCGACAAACGGGTTGACCACCCCGAATAGCTGGACCAGCGCGACCAGCGTCGAGATGCCGATGACGACACCAGGAACGACGATCGCAGCACCCAAAAGCGCATCGAACACGGCTCGCGTCCGCACGCCGACACGCGCCAGGCCAAGCGCGGCGGCCGTGCCGCACAGCGCCGCCAGCAAGGCGCTGGTCGTGGCGATGAACAGGCTGTTCTTCAGCGCTTCGACCAGGAACGGGTTTGCCAGGGCCTTGCCGTACCATTGCACCGAGAAGCCAGTGAACTCGCTGGCGTGGTGGCCGGCGTTGAACGAAAACAGCACCACCAGCGCGATCGGAAGGTAGAGAAAGGCAAAGACTGCAACGACGAAGGCACGCATCAGATCAGGTCCACCCGGCGGGCACCCGAAAGCCGGGTCGAAATGCGGTTCGCGGCAAGCAGCACGACCACTGAAACCGCCACAAGTGTGATGGCGATTGCCGATCCGAATGGCCAGTTGCGCGATTGCAGGAACAGATCGACCAGCGCGTTGCCGATGAAGAAGACCTTGCCGCCGCCGAGTAGCGTCGGGATCAGATATTCGCCGAGCAGCAGGATCATGACCAGCGAGAAGCCGGTCATCACACCTGGCAGCGATAGCCGCAGCGTCACGCCGAGGAATGTCGAGATCGGCGTCGCGCCGAGATCGGCGGAGGCCTCCAGCAGCCGGCGGTCGAGCCGCTCGAGGCTGACATAGATCGGCAGGATCATCAGCGGCAGATAACCATAGACGATGCCGAGCAGAACCGCTCCCGGCGTGTTGATCAGCCGCACGTCCTCCATCCCGACATAGGCCAGCAGAGCTGGGATGCCGCGCCCGCCAAGCACATACATCCAGGCATAGGTTCGCATCAGCAGGCTGGTCCAGAACGGGATGACGACAAGCGCCAGCAGGATCAGCCGCCACCGTTCGGGTGCGCGCAAAGCGAGGTAATAGGCGACCGGATAGGCAACGAGAAGACAGGCCAGTGCGCCCGCCGGCGCCAGCACCATGGTGTTCCAGAAGGCGGTCGCCCGCGCCGGAAGATTGGCAAACTGCGCCAAGGTGAAAGCGGCCTGATAGCCGCCTTCCGGCGCCCGCTCGCCGACGCTGAAAACGGCAATCGCCACGAACGGCAAAACTAAAAACACCACCAGCCACGCCGTTGCTGGACCGAGCAGCAGGGCGGTCAGGAGATTGTGACGGAGGACGTTGCTGCGCATTGAAAAAACCGCCCGGGTGCCGGCGGACATCTGTCCGCCGGGGAGTTGCCTGCATCGAGCCTGTGGCCTGCCCGGTTCAAGCCGACTTGAAGCGTGCCATCAATTCGGCCCGGCCCGGATCGGTTAGCGTCGCAGCCGCACCGAATTCGAGCGGCTTCAGCAGATCCGCCGCCGGATAGAGGATCGGATTGTCCAGCACCTCCTTGGGCAGCAGCGCATTGACCCGCGCATCGGTGGAAGGCGCACCGTTGGCCAGGTGCTCCTTGACCGCGACTTTCGGGTTCATCAAATAGTTGAGCAAGGCATAGCCGGCAGGCTTGTTCGGCGCATCCTTGGGTATTGCGTAGAAGTCGGTCCAGATCTCGCCGCCTTCCTTGCCAAGCACGTAGGCGATTTCGGGGATGTCGCGGTGGAGCTGCGCCCCGTCATTGGTCCAGCACATCGTCATCCACGCGTCGCCGGCACGCATCGACGGCTGGTAGTCGCTAGAGACCGCGAACAGATGCGGCTTGACCTTCAGCAGCAATTCCTCCGCCTTGGCGAGTTCCTCCGGCCTCAGCGAGTTGAACGAGAAGCCGAAATATTTCAGCGCGTTGCCGATCGTGGTCAGCTGGTAATCATGAACCATGGTCCGGCCGTCGCCCTCCGCCATGGCCGTGTCCCAGAATTCCTTCCAGCTCGTCATCGGCTTGGTCAGTTTCTTGGTGTTGACGGCAAATCCGGTGGTGCCCCAATTCTTCGGCACAGCGTAGGTCACCCCGTCGATGGTGCCTTCCCCAGTGAAGCGCGGGTCTTCTTGCGAGCCGTCATAATTGGCAAGCTTGGCCATATCCAGCGCTTCGATGATGCCAAGCTTCTTGTAAGTCGAGATCGTGTAGTTGGTCGGAACGAAAAGGCTCCAGCCCGAGGCGCCGGCCTGCAGCTTGGCCAGCATCTCCTCGTTTGACCCGAACACGTTCACCTCGACGGCAACGCCGGTTTCGGCCTTGAAATTCTCGAACGTCGCCGGGTCGTGATAATTGGGCCAGGTGGCAATCGACATGCGGTCGCCAAGCCCCTCCTGGGCGAAGGCTGGCGACGGCATGATGCCGAGTTCGCGGGCCATTACTGCCGTTGCGATGCCTAGGCCGGTGAGGCCAAGGAACTCGCGGCGGCCGATGGAACCGCGCTTGAGGCGCATCAACTGGTCGACGAATTTTTCAGGGCTTATCGGCAGTCCGTCACGATACGATTTCGACATTTTTGTTTTCCCTCTGGTTGGTCCCGTTATTCTCCGGAAACGCCAGCGGCGTTCCGGCTGTAAAGCCGACGGCGACGGGTTCACCCGGCTTGAAGAGATTTCCACCGCCAACCAGATGATCGGCCTTGGCGAGCAGCGTCCCGATGCCTTGGACCTCGATTGCATATTCCGCGGTGGAACCGAGAAAGATCCGGTTGCGGACAAGCCCGTTCAGCCGGCCGCTTCCGGGCGCGCCGAGACTTAAGGATTCAGGACGCAGGCTTACCGAGACGGCTTCGCCCTGGGCTAGCGAAGTGCGCTTGCGCGCGGCGATGACGGTGCCGTCAGCAAGCGCTACCTCGACGAGCTTGCCCGAGAGCCCGACGACCTTGCCGCTCAAGAGATTGGTCTTGCCGACGAAATCGGCGACGAAGAGGTCGGCGGGTTCGTCGTAGATTTCGCTCGGCTGCCCAAGCTGGACGATGCGCCCGCCATTCATGACGCAGACGAAATCGCTCATCGACAGTGCCTCTTCCTGATCGTGGGTGACCAGGACGAAGGTGATACCGATCTCGCGCTGCAGGTTCTGCAGCTCTATCTGCATGTCGGTGCGCAGCTTCTTGTCGAGCGCCGCCAGGGGCTCGTCGAGCAGCAGCACCGCCGGCTTGTTGACCAGCGCCCGCGCCAGGGCGACACGCTGCTGCTGGCCGCCGGAAAGCTCATGGATCTTGCGGCGTCCATAGCCGGCAAGCCGAACCATGGCGAGCGCCTCGCCTGCCTTCAGGCTGATCTCCCGCGACGACAGGCGCGGCCGCGCCTGGCGTAGGCCATAGGCGACGTTGTCCGCCACATCCAGATGCGGAAACAACGCATATTGCTGGAACACCATGTTGACCGGCCGCCGATAGGGCGGCGTGCCGGCCATGTCGCGGCCACGGATGAATACCACACCTTCGCTTGGCTGTTCGAAACCGCCGATCATGCGCAAACAGGTTGTCTTGCCGCAGCCGGACGGCCCGAGCAACGCGACAAAGGCAGACGGCGGGATGGCAAGATCGATGCCGCTGACCGCGATCACGCTGCCGTAGCGTTTGGTGACCCCGCGAAACTCGATGTCGGGCACTGCGGTCAAAGCTGCGGGCTCCAGCGGCTAGTTGGTCTCGAAACGCTATCAGAGCCAATGGCGGCTAGTATATACCTCCCAGGTGGTATATTTCATCTATTTTCTCGTCTGGAGGGGTATGAATTGGGCGTTTCACGCAGGGATGAATACAGCCGGCTCGCTGCGCTCATCGCAGCGACGCGGGAGACGAGCGGCGAGCTTTTCGGCAAGGCGATGGTCGCCTGGCTCCGCCAGCATGTCAGCTTCGATCATTGCGTGATCTTCGGCTATCGCGGCGCCTCACGCCCGCCGCTGCTGTTCGAGACATTCTCGCCGGCCGAAAGCCACGTCTTCGTCGCGCTCTATCAGGAAGGGCCTTATCTGCTCGATCCGTTCCACCATGCGGCAGTCGAGCGCAAGGAAGGCTTTTGGCGCATGCGCGAATTGGCGCCGGATCGCTTCTATGCCAGCGAATATTACCGCTCCTATTACAGCCAGACCAGGCTTGCGGAGGAGGTCGGCTTTTTCGTGCCGCTGCCGGGAAAGGACGCGCTGGTGGTCTCGCTAATGCGATTGCGCGCTTCGGGGCCGTTCGGAACCGCCGATGCCAGGTTGCTGCGCGACATGGCGCCTGCGGTGATCAGCCTCGTCAGGCTGCGCTGGCCTACCCTTCCGGCTGACGGACCGGTTGGGACGAAGCAAGACGAGGCGATTGCTCCGGTCAGTGAGTTCGAACGTGCTCACATCTGGAAGAGCCTTTCGCTCACGCCGCGCGAGCAGCATGTCGTCGATCTGGTGCTTCAGGGCCATTCCACGGAATCGATTGCCAGGGCGATGCGCATCGTGCCGGGAACCGTAAAAGTTCATCGCCGCAACATTTACCGCAAGCTCAAGATAAAGTCGCAGGCGGGTCTGTTCGCGCGTTTTGTCGAGATCATGGACGCACGGATTCGGTAGTCCCAAGTTCAGCCGGCAGCGCCGTCCCAGGAATCGGTTTCGGCCATCTGCCTGAGCCGGGGTGCCACTCGAAAGACATCCTTGCCGGTCTGCTGGTGCCAGTGATCCAGCCGCCGGATGATCTTGTCCACGCCTTCGAGGCTCGCCCAGAACATCGGCCCGCCCTTGCCGACCGGGTAGCCGTAGCCGTTGACCCAGACGACGTCGATATCGGAGGCGCGGGCGGCAATCTTTTCCTTGAGGATTTTGGCGCCCTCGTTGATCATCGGATAGAGCGTCCGCTCGATGATCTCCTCGGCGCCGATCGCGCGCGGTGCAACACCGCGCTCGGCAGCCTTGTTGCGGATCAGCGCCTCGACATCGGGATCGGGCAGCGGCGTGCGCGAACCGCCTTCGTAGCGATAGAAGCCGCTGCCGGTCTTCTGGCCGAAATGTCCCTGTTCGCACAACGCATCGGCGATCACGGCCGTCTGGCCACGCGCCTTGCGGTTGCGCCAGCCTATGTCGAGGCCGGCGAGATCGCTCATCTCGAACGGCCCCATCGGCCAGCCGAAATCGGTGAACACCTGGTCGACCTGGCGCGGCATTGCGCCTTCCAGCAGAAGCGTCTCCAGTTCCGCACCGCGCGCCGCCAGCATGCGGTTGCCGACGAAGCCGTGGCAGACGCCGACGACGACCGGCACCTTGCCGATCCGCCGTGCCAGATCGACGATGGTCGCCAGCACGTCGGGCGAAGTCTTGTCGGCGCGGACGATTTCCAGAAGCTTCATGACGTTAGCCGGCGAAAAGAAATGCATGCCGAGGAGATCTTGCGGCCGCGACGTCGAAGCGGCGATTTCGCTGACGTCGAGATAGGAGGTGTTGGTAGCGAGGATCGCGCCCGGTTTGGCCACGGCATCCAGCCTGCCGAATACCTCCTTCTTGACCGCCATTTCCTCGAACACGGCCTCGACGATCAGGTCGCAATCGGCGAGGTCGGCATAGTCGGTGCTGCCCCTGAACAAATCCAGCCGCTCGCGCTTGGCGTCTTCGCTCAGCGAGCCGCGGATGACGGAAACGGCATAATTCTTGTTGATCGTCGCCAGCCCGCGCTGCAAAGCCTCGTGCGTCGCTTCCAGCAAGGTCACGGGGACGCCGCCGTTGGCGAACGCCATGGCGATGCCGCCGCCCATCGTGCCGGCGCCGATGACGCCGACCCGGGCGATCTTGCGCCTGACGACGTCCTTGCCGGCAATCTTTGCCGCCTCACGTTCAGCGAAGAACAAATGCCGCTGCGCGCGTGATTGGTCCCCGCCGACAAGCTTGACGAACAGGTCGCGCTCCGCCGCCAGCGCTTCGTCGAAGGGCAGCGTCAGGGCGTTGCGGACCGACTGCGCACAGGCGATCGGCGCCTCGAGGCCGCGTGCTTTGCCGGCAAGCACTGCCGCTTCCTTGTCGAACGCCGGCAAGTCGGCCTGGTCGAGGCGATCATTGCGGTCGCGCACCGGTGTGAACGGACCGCCTTTCGCGGCCGTTTCGCTGGCGAAACTCACCGCTTGCGCGGTCAGGTCGCCATCGAAGACGGCATCCACCAGGCCGGCGGCGAGCGCCTCGGCCGCACCGATCGGCGTTCCCGAAACGATCATGTTGAGTGCCTTCAGCGGACCAACCAGGCGCGGCAGGCGAACCGTGCCGCCGCCCCCCGGCAGCAGGCCGAGCTTGACTTCCGGCAGGCCGAGCCTTGCCGCTCGGTCGGCAACACGGAAATGGCAGCCGAGCGCCAGTTCCAGGCCGCCGCCGAGCGCAGTGCCGTGAATGGCCGCGACCGTCGGCTTGGCGATGGTTTCCAGCATGGCGACTAGGGCGCCCAGGTCCGGTTGCCGCGCCGGCTTGCCGAATTCGGTGATGTCGGCGCCGGCGACGAAGGTCCGCCCGGCGCATGCTATCACAATTGCTCCGACCGACGGCTCGTCGCGCAGGGAAACGAGCGCCTGCATCAGCGGCTCGCGCACATGGAAGCTCAGCGCGTTGACCGGCGGATTGTCGATGCTCACCACCGCGACGTTGCCGTGCCTTGTAGTGCTGACGAAATCGGACACGCAAACCTCTTGCAAACGATGCTGGCGAAGGCGCGATTGGCTTTACAGCGCCAATGCTCTCATGGAAACCGGTGTTTTCGTCGGGTCGATCGGTCGTCAGGACCGGCCGGTGGAGTCAGCCGGCGGGTAACGATTGACGACGTCGCTTTGGATGTAGAGAGTATCGATTCGAACACAACCAACATTTTGGCCGTCGCCAACACCAGGAATGACCAAAGAATTAGCGGGAGAGTCCACTGCCGTTCTTATGGACGAAGCCCGGTACGGCGATCATGACCACGATCTAAGCTACAGAGCCGGGCAGGAACTCCTAAGGAGATGGAGGCGAGGAGTTGATCTGGAATTTCTCGTCGGCCTCATGCAGTCCGAGAAATCCAGCGACCGGCTCCGCGCGGCTTACTGCCTTGGCGAGTTGGGCGAAGCAGTCGAAGTCCTGAAGATACCGGCAACGGAGTTTGCAAGCGACCCCCTCCCCGATTGCCGAGTTGCCTTCGTGAATTACATGTCTACGTCCGGCTACTACGACGAAGCGATCGCCAAGGCTTTGGCGAACTGCCTACTGGATCTTGACCTCTATGTGAGAACGACAGCGATCAAATGGGCGGTCCGCACGACGGTCGATAGACTGCAAGAGTTGTCTCGGCTGGTGTTGTCCGGAACTGGCCGATTTGAATTGAAATTTCGCAATCCGCTCAGCAACGACTTCTGGGAAAAAGCTGTTCGAGAACGCGGAATACGTGGCATCGAAATCATTCGGCGCTTGCGCGCTGGCGAAGAAATCCAGCACATCAGGAAGGGAGTGTCCGGAGAAGACAGCTTCGTTCTTGACAGCATTCTTTTTTCGAGAACCCGTGGGGAACGCTCTTCGAAATGGGAAAAAATGAAATCGAAAGATCGATCGCCCTCACCTGATTCTTGCTAGCGCAGCGCCTTCTGCCCACCGGCGGCGCTGATGACGCCGACGATGATCAGCCCGGTCAGCACCAGGCGGACGCCGACGCTCACGCCGAACGTGTTGAGCATGGTCAACAGCAGCACCAGGAACAGTGCCGCGCCCCAGACCCCCGGCACATTGGCCTTGCCGCCCGCCACCGACGTGCCGCCGATGACGACGACGGCGATCGAGGCCAGCAGATACTCATTGCCGATATCGACATTGGCGCCGCGGAAATAGCCGGCGAGCAGTGCGCCGTCGAGGCCGCCGAGCGCGCCCGACAGCGTGTACGTGAGGAAGCGGGTGCGGCCGACATTGACGCCGGCCAGCCAGGCAGCGCGGATGTTCTGGCCGATCGCCAGCACCGAGCGTCCGTAGATCATGCGCTGCAAAACGATGCCGGCGCCGATGGTGAACAGCACGGTGAGGATCGCCAGCACCGGAATGCCGAAGATCTGCCAGTTGGTGAAATCGGCAAAGCCCGGCGGCGGCTTGATCTGCAGGCCCCGCCCATAGCTGATATCGACCGACTGGATGACGAAGCTGGCCGATAGCGTCGCGATGATCGGCGGAATGCGCAGCGCCCAGATCAGCAGGTAGTTGACGGCGCCGATCGCCATGCCGCAGGCCAGCGCTGCCAGCAGGCCGACCGCGATCATCGCATCATTGCCGTCCATGACCTTCATGGCGACGGCGCTGGCAAGGCCGATATTGGCCGGCAGCGACAGGTCGACATTGCCCGGCCCGAGCGTGATGACGAACATCTGGCCGACGCCGACGATGACGGTGAAGACGGCGAGCGACAGCGCCGCCGTGATCATGCCGCCGCCGCCATAGCCGCCGGTGAAGGCGATGGTCGCCAGCCACACCAGCAGCGCCCCGAAGAACGACCAGATCCAGGGTCTGGCGAGCAGTGTCCGCAGCGATGCCATGCTCACCTCTCCCTGCGGCTGATCAGCACCCGCGCCGCCAGCACGATGATCAGGATGGCGCCGTTGGCGGCCACCTGCCAGTCGGGCGGAATGTGCATGAACGTCAAGAGCGGCGATGCCGCCAGCGCCAGCGTCAGCGCGCCGATGACGGCGCCGATCGGCGACACCCGGCCGCCGACGAACTCGCCGCCGCCGAGGATGACGCCGGCGATCGAAAGCAGCGTGTAGCCATTGCCGATATTGGCATCGGCCGAGGTGGTGATGCCGATCAGCGCCATGCCGGACAAAACGCCGAACAGGCCGGTCAGCGCAAACAGCGCGATCTTGGTGCGCAGCAGCGACCAGCCGGCGCGCTTGAGTGCGGCTGAATTGCCGCCCGATCCACGCAGGATGACGCCGTAGGAGGTGCGCATCAGGCCAAAGTGGACGACGGCTGCGATCAGCAATGCCGCGATGATCGGGAACGGAATGAAGGGTGGCTTGAAGGCCATCAGCGCCAGCAGCCAGTCCGGCGCCTTGCCGCCGGGCTTGGGCAGGATGAGGATGGCCATGCCCTGCCAGACAAAACTCATGCCGAGCGTCACCACGATAGAGGGCAGGTTGCGCAGATGGATCAGCGCGCCGAGCAGCGCGTAGACGCCGATCGACCCGAGCAGGATCACGACGCCGAGCAGCGGCGCGTCCTTCAGCCATGTCGCCGTCACGCAGCCGACGAAGCCGACAAAGGTGCCGATCGACAGATCGAGCTCGTTGCCGGCGATGACGAACATCTGCGCGATCGTCGCCAGAGCGATCGGGATCGCCAGATTGAGCATCAGGCTGAAACCGAAATAGCTGATGGCGCGCGGGTTGAGCCAGGCGATGGCGATGAGCACCAGCGCCAGCGACAGTGCCGGCAGCAGGCTGCGCAGCATGCGCGCCCGCCTCGTGGCGCGAGCCGAAGATTTTAGCCCATTCTCGACGGATACCGCTGTCATCTCAGCCGCATCGCCGAACGACGACTGGATGATCTTTTCCTCCGTCAGTTCGTCGCGACGAAGGTTGGCGACGATCCGGCCGTTCTTGAACACATAGATGTGGTCGCAATTGTCGAGCTCTTCGGTTTCGGTGGTGTACCAGAGGAAAGTGCGGCCATGGCGAGCCTCCTCGCGCACCAGGTCGTAGACTTCGAGCTTGGTGCCGATGTCGACGCCGCGCATCGGATCGTCCATCAGCACGATCTTGGCGTCGGAGCCGAGCGCCCGCGCGAACAGCGCCTTCTGCTGGTTGCCGCCGGACAGCGAGAAGATGTTGTTGTTCATGTCGGGCGTACGGATGCCGATTTTCCGCTGCCACAACTCGGCGAGCTCGGCTTCGCGCTGCGGCGAGATCAAGAGGCCGTTGCGCAATCGCGCCAGCGAACGGATGCCGATGTTCTCGGCAATCGACCATTGCGGAAAAATCCCGTCCGACTGGCGGTCGCCGGCAACCAGCGCCACCGGCGCGGTGACCTCGATGCCGGTCTTGGCACGGGAAGCCGCAGCAAAGATAGCCAGCAAAAGATCGGTCTGCCCATGCCCGGCAAGTCCGGCAAGGCCGATGATCTCACCGGCACGGGCGACGAGCTCGTTGCCGTCCTGCTGTCGCGCCGGGCGCGCCCGGACCCGCAGCGGACCGGGCTCCGGCTTGCCGCTCGCAATCTCTGCGGCGGTCTTCTCGCGCGCCTCCGCTCCGCCCATCGCCGTCACCAGCCTGTCGCGGTCGAAGGCGTCGGCCTGCCCGGCGGAGACCACTTTGCCGTCGCGCATCACCACGATCCGGTCGGCATTTCCGAGCACTTCGCCCAACACATGC
Organism: Mesorhizobium sp. M0106; assembly: GCF_040322715.1. NCBI lineage: Bacteria > Pseudomonadati > Pseudomonadota > Alphaproteobacteria > Hyphomicrobiales > Phyllobacteriaceae > Mesorhizobium > Mesorhizobium sp. M0106. Next base: position 100,384 of record NZ_JAMYUA010000019.1, read on the forward strand.
GAGATCAGGATGCAGCTCTTGCCGGCGGCGATGAAGCGGCGCACGAACGCCAGCAGCTGGCCGGCGGTATGCGCGTCGAGCGAGGATGTCGGCTCGTCGAGGATAACCAGCTCAAGCGGCTCCTGCGTGACCGTGAAGGCGCGCGCCACCTCCACCATCTGCCGGCTGGTGATGGAAAGATCACCGACGATGTCGGATGCCGAGATGCTGTGGCCGGGGAAGATCTCGTCGAGCTTGGCAGCGATCAGATCGGCCACTTTGCGCCGCCAGCCGAAGCCATGCAGCGACGCGTGGTTGATCCGCGTGTTCTCGGCGACGCTGAGGTTCGGGCAGAGCGACAGCTCCTGGAACACACAGCGTATGCCGAGCTGCTGCGCGCGCGGCACCGAATAACTTGCCTCGACACCGCCGCGGACCGCGATCTGCCCGCTGTCGGGGGCAAGCGTGCCCGCCACCATATGCATGAGCGTCGATTTTCCGGCGCCGTTATGGCCGACGAGACCGACGCATTCTCCGGCACGAACGCTGAAATCGACACCGGCGAGCGCCCTGACGGCGCCGAAATGTTTTTCGGCTCCGTCCAGTCTTATGATGTCAAAACTGACGGCGCCGAAAAGCTTTTCGGCGCCGTCCGGCATGATGATGTCTGCATTGGCCTCGGGCATCCCTCAACGATACCCGGTTATCCGTGGCGGCAACAATAGCGCCATGCTCACTTGATGTTGGCCTTGATCGCCGCGATGGCGTCTTCCTGCGTGTATTCGTGGCTGGCGACGCCGCCCTTCGGAATCTTCGGCAGCGCGGCCTCGAAATCGTCCTGGGTGAAGGCAAGATAGGGCACCAGCAGGTCGTGCGGCACGTCGGTGCGGCCGTCGAGCACCTGCTGCGCCACCCAGAAGGCAAGCGTCGATACGCCCGGTGCGATCGATGCCGACCAGGTCTTGTAACCGTCCTTTTCCTTCTGCTCCTTCCACCACTGCAACTCGTCCTGGCGATTGCCCATGATGATGGTCGGGCGTGGCTTGCCGGCGGCGGCGAAAGCCTGCGCCGCGCCGTAGCCGTCACCGCCCTGGTCGACGACCCCGACAACATCCGGCAGCGAAGGCAGGATCGTCGCTACGGCTTTCTGTGCCGTGGTCTGGTCCCAGTCGCCGGTCACCGAGCCGACGATCTTGAACTCGGGATGGGCAGCGACGCCTTCGAGGATGCCGGCATGGATGGCATCGTCGATCGAGGTGCCGGCGAGGCCGCGGATTTCCAGCAGGTTGCCGCCCTTGGGCTGGAACTTGGCCATCTGCTCGACTTCCTGCTTGCCCATGTCCTTGAAGTCGACGACGACGCGGTAGGCGCAGGGTTCGGTGACGATACCGTCGAAGGAGACGACGACGATGCCGGCGTCGCAGGCCTGCTTGATGGCGCCGTTGAGCGCATCCGGAGATGCCGCGTTGATGACGATGGCGTCATAGCCCTGCAGGATCAGGTTCTGCACCTGGGCTGCCTGCGTCGGCACTTCCTTGTCGGCCGTCGTGAAGACGTCCGCGGCGCCGACCACCTTGTCGGCAACCGCCTTCTTGGTAACGATGGCGTAGCTGTCCAGCATCGCCTGCCGCCAGGAATTGCCGGCGTAATTGTTGGAGAAGGCGATTTTCTTGCCGCTGGTGTCGGCAAGCGCGGTACCTGCGGCGAGCATCGCCGCAAGAGCCCCCAAAACGAATATTTTCCTCATGTCATACTCCTCCCGTGAGTTGCTGTCTTGCTGGTGGTTAATGGCTGGCTGGTGGGGTATTGGCTGATACGCTCACAATCTTGTTTTTTATCTATTATCAGACAAATGCAGATAGACGGCAAGCTGTCAACAGCAATCCATGGCCGGCGATCAACTTGCGGTGCAATCATTGAAACCGGTTCGACTCCTGGTCTAGGGATGGCACGGGAGACCGATTGAATGGCGACGAACCTTGCCCCGGGTGCACCCGGCATTCCGGCACGCTGGACCTCGAGCGCCAAGAGCGGCGTCGGCACCGCGCTCTCGCCGGCCTGCCCGATCTGGTTCACCATCAGCCACGGTATCCTCAACGAGATCTACTACCCGCGCCTCGATAGCGCCTGCACCCGCGATCTGGGGCTGATCGTCACCGGACCTGACGGCTATTTCTCGGAAGAAAAACGCGACGCCGAACACAGTATCGAACCCCTCGCGGACGGGGTGCCTGCCTACCGGCTGGTCAACACCGCAAGCGATGGAACCTACAGGATCGAAAAGCGCATCCTGACGGATCCGGAACGTCCCGTCTTGCTGCAGGAGATTATGTTCACGCCGCTCAAAGGCGCAGCCGCCGACTACCGCGTCTACGCGCTGCTGGCACCGCACCTCGTCAACGCCGGCATGGGCAACACCGCCTGGATCGACGACCATGAAGGACAGCCTGTCCTGTTTGCATCGGGACGCGGCACCTGCCTGGCGCTCGCCTCGTCGCTGCCGTGGAAGGTGTGCTCGGCCGGCTATGTCGGCGTCTCCGACGGCTGGCAGCAGCTTCGTCAAGGCGGCCGGCTCGATCTGGCCTGCCGCAGCGCCGAGGACGGCAATGTCGCGCTGACCGGCGAGATCGCCTTTTCGGCTGCGAACCCAAAAATATTGCTGGCACTGGGCTTCGGCACGACGCCGCAACAGGCGGCGCAAACTGCTTTCGCCAGCCTGAAGCAAGGTTTTGGGCCCGCAGCCAGATCCTACGTCGACAAATGGCGCAAATGGCAGGCCGGATTGCTGCCGCTGGACCGGCATGCGGCGTCCGGCCTCAACAGCTACCGCCTCAGCACGGCGGTGCTGGCGGCACACCGCTCGTCTGCCGGAGCAGCCGTTGCCAGCCTGTCGATCCCGTGGGGCTTCAACAAGGGCGACGACGATCTCGGCGGCTATCACCTGGTCTGGCCGCGCGATCTGGTCGAAACCGCCGGCGGCTTCCTCGCCGCCGGCGACCCGGCGGAAGCCTTGCGCATCCTTGGCTATCTGCGCGCGATCCAGGAGCCGGACGGCCGTTGGCCGCAGAACGCCTGGCTCGACGGATCGGCCTATTGGCCGGGCATCCAGATGGACGAATGCGCCTTCCCGCTGCTGCTTGCCGACGCACTGCGCCGCGCCGGCCATTTGCCGCCTGCCGCACTCTCCTCCTTCATGCCGATGATCGAGCGCGCTGCCGCCTATGTCGTGCGCAACGGCCCCGTCACCGGCGAGGACCGCTGGGAGGAAGACGCCGGCTACAGCCCGTTCACACTTGCGGTCGAGATCGCGGCTCTGCTTGCGGCTGCGGACATGTTCGATGCCGCCGGCAAAACAGAGCCGGCAAACTATCTGCGCGAAACCGCCGATGTCTGGAACGATCAGATCGAGCGCTGGACCTACGTCGCCGGCACCGCCGCATGCGAGCAAGCCAGCGTCGAAGGCTACTATGTCCGCATCGCCCCGCCCGACACCGCCGGCGCGGCATCGCCGAAAGACGGCTACGTCCCGATCAAGAACCGCCCGCCGGCGGATACGGACCGGCCGGCCAAGGCGATCGTCAGCCCCGATGCGCTGGCGCTGGTCCGCTTCGGCCTCAGGGCAGCCGACGATCCGCGCATCCTCGACACGGTCAAGGTCATCGACGCGCAATTGCGCTGCGAACTGCCGCAGGGCCCGCTCTGGTACCGCTACAACGGCGACGGCTATGGCGAGCATGCCGACGGCGCGCCCTTCGATGGAACCGGCCAAGGCCGGCCCTGGCCGCTGCTGGTCGGCGAGCGCGCTCATTACGAGCTGGCGGCAGGCCGCAGGGATAGTGCGGCAAGCCTGCTCAGGACGTTCGAGAACTCTGCCGGACCGGGCGGCCTGCTGCCGGAGCAGGTCTGGGACGGTCCCGACATGCCGGAGCGCGAATTGCGGCATGGCGGGCCCTCCGGCAGTGCCAAGCCGCTGGTCTGGGCGCATTCCGAGCACATCAAGCTGCTGCGGTCGCTGCGCGACGGCACGGTGTTCGACATGCCGCCGCAAGGCGTCAAGCGCTATATCGAGGGCAGGACGGTGTCGCGCTTCAGGGCATGGCGCTTCAACCACAAGATCCGTACCATCCCGGCAGGCAAGGCGCTGCGTATCGAACTTCTGGCCCGGGCGGTGGTTCATTGGAGCAGCGACAATTGGGCAACCGTCCATGACACCGAGACCACCGCGAATGCTTTCGGCATCCATCTTGCGGAATTGCAGGTTGCCGAGATTGCTCCGGGCAATAGCCCCGGCAATAGCATTGTCTTCACTTTCTTCTGGCCCGATAGCGGCCATTGGGAGAATGCTGGCTTTTCTGTCGGCATCGGCGATACCGGATAGAGCATGATCCCGCAAAGTGGAGACCGGTTTTCGGAAAAGATCATGCTTCAATCACAGCGCCACTTAGATCATCGATCCCTCAAGTAAGGCAGGACGAGACCATGCAGATAGGAATGATGGGACTGGGCCGGATGGGCGCCAACATGGTTCGACGCCTGCTGCGTGATGGCCACGAATGCGTCGTCTACGATATTAACCCGGCCAGCGTCGCCGCGCTTGTGAGCGCCGGCGCGGTCGGAGCCGCCTCGATGGAGGAGTTCGTCGGCAAGCTGGCGAAGCCGCGCAGCGCCTGGCTGATGCTGCCGGCGGCGATCACCGGCAAGATCGTCGACCAGGTGGCTGCCCTGATGGAGCCGGGCGACATCATCATAGACGGCGGCAATTCCTATTATCACGAGGCCGTCGACCACGCCGCGCGCCTCGCCTTGAAAGGCTTGAGCTATGTCGATGTCGGCACCAGCGGTGGCGTCTGGGGCCTCGAGCGCGGCTACTGCCTGATGATCGGCGGCCCCGACAGCGCGGTCCAGCATCTCGATCCGGTCTTGGCAACGCTGGCGCCGGGCGCCGACGCCGCTTCGCCCGCCCCTGCCAAGGATGCCGGAACCGCTCCCTTCGGCTATCTCCACTGCGGACCAAGCGGCGCCGGCCATTTCGTCAAGATGGTCCATAACGGTATCGAATATGGCGTTATGGCCGCCTATGCCGAAGGCATGAACATCCTGAAGTCGGCGAATGCCGGCAAACGGCAGCGCACCGCCGACGCCGAAACCAGCCCGCTGGAAAACCCGCAATATTACCAGTTCGACATCGACATCGCTGAAGTGGCCGAGGTCTGGCGGCACGGCAGCGTCATCGGCTCGTGGCTGCTCGACCTGACGGCCGGCGTACTGAAGGCCGATTCGTCGTTGACGCAGTTCGGCGGGCGGGTCTCGGATTCCGGCGAAGGCCGCTGGACGCTGAAGGCGGCGATCGACACCGGCGTGCCGGCGCCGGTGCTGTCCTCGGCGCTGTTCGACAGGTTCTCCTCGCAAGGCGAATCCGAATTCGCCGACAAGCTTCTGTCCGCCATGCGCTATGCCTTTGGCGGCCATGTCGAAAAACCCAAGGCCGGCTCGTGACGGGCGACAGGGAGGCACGCCCATGAGCCAGGAACGATCGGACACGCTGGTGCTTTTCGGCGCCACCGGCGATCTCGCCCACAAGAAGATCTTCCCCGCCCTTTACGCCATGGTGGCCAAAGGGACGCTGAACGAGCCGGTGATCGGCGTCGCCTTCGATCCCTGGGACCTCGCCAAGCTGCAGGCGCGCGCCCGCGACGGCATCGTCAACGCCTTGGGCAGCATCGACGACAAGATCTTTGCCAGGCTTGCATCGCTGCTGCGCTATGTCAGCGGCGACTATCGGGCGCCTGCGACCTTCGAGAAGCTGAAGACCGCGCTCGGCAGCGCTGAGCGGCCGCTGCACTATCTGGCGGTGCCGCCGGCGATGTTCGAGGTGGTCGTCCAGGGGCTGGAGCAGTCGGGCGCCGCCCAGGGCGCGCGCCTGATGGTGGAAAAGCCGTTCGGCCACGATCTGCAATCGGCGCGCTGGCTGAACCGGGTGCTGCATCTGGTCTTCGACGAGAAGTCGATCTTTCGCATCGACCATTATCTCGGCAAGGAGGCGATCCAGAACCTGCTCTATTTCCGCTTCGCCAACTCCTTCCTCGAGCCGATCTGGAACCGCAATTACGTCGAGAGCGTGCAGATCACCATGGCCGAGGATTTCGGTGTCGAGGGCCGCGGCCGCTTCTATGACGAGGTCGGCTGCATTCGCGATGTCATCGAAAACCATCTGCTCAACATCCTCTTGCTGCTCGCCATGGAACCGCCGGTCGGCCGCTCGGCCGACGATCTCATCGACGAGAAGGTGCAGGTCCTGCGGGCGATCCGGACGCTGACCAGGGACGATGTGGTGCGCGGCCAGTTCGACGGCTATCTCAACGAGCCGGGCGTGGCGCCGAACTCGCCGGTCGAGACCTTCGCGGCGGTGCGCTTTTTCGTCGATACCTGGCGCTGGCAGGATGTGCCGTTCTTCATTCGCGCCGGCAAATCCCTGCCGGTGCACGCCACCGAGGTCATCGTGCGGCTGAAGCGGCCGCCGCTCGACGTCTTCGATCCGATCAAGCCCGGCGACTGCAATCACGTGCGCTTCCGCATCGATCCTCAGGTGGCGATCTCGATCGGAGCCCGGCGCAAGGCGCCCGGCGATGACATGGTCGGTGAGCAGGTCGAGCTCACCGCGCTGGACGATTCGAAGGGCGACATGCCGCCTTACGAGCGGTTGATCGGCGACGCCATGAACGGCAACGGCCAGCTGTTCACCCGCCAGGACGCCAGCGAGCTCGCCTGGCGCATCGTCGGCCCGGTGCTCGGCGACACCACGCCGCCCCCTGTCTACGCGCCAAAGACGTGGGGGCCGGCCGAAGCCATGGCTGGATTCGGGCCGCCGAACGGCTGGATCAATCCAGCGAAATGAGTTCTGGGAGGCGAAAGCGATGGCCAAGGCGGTGAAGCAACCGGCATCGGAGGAAGAAAAGATCGTGCTTGCGATCGATATCGGCGGCTCGCACGTCAAGATCCGCACCAGCGCCGGCGGCGACGAGCGCAAGACCGCTTCCGGACCGGAGCTTACGCCGCAGCAGATGGTCGCGGCGGTGAAGACGCTCGCCGAAGGACTGCACTACGATGTCGTCTCGATGGGCTATCCGGGCCCGGTGCACCACAACCGGCCGCTGACCGAACCCGCCAATCTCGGCAAGGGCTGGGTCGGCTACGATTTCGCCGCCGAGTTCGGCAAACCGGTCAAGGTCGTTAATGATGCGCTCATGCAGGCCATCGGCAGTTATGAGGGCGGCCGCATGCTGTTCCTTGGCCTCGGCACCGGCCTGGGGGCCGCGATGATCGTTGATAACGTTGCCCAGCCGATGGAGCTTGCCCATCTTCCCTACAAGAAGCGCGGCAGTTTCGAAGACTATGTCGGCGAACGCGGCCTGCAAAAGCGCGGCAAGAAGAAATGGCGCAAACACGTCTTCGACGTGGTCGACCGGCTTCGCACCGCCATGCAGCCGGATTACGTGGTCATCGGCGGCGGCAATGTCGACGAACTCACCGACTTGCCCGCCGATTGCAGACGCGGCGACAACACACGCGCCTTCGAGGGCGGATTTCGACTATGGCGCGACAAATCCCTGATTATTTGATATTGCTGATTGTCTGATATTATCGAGCACCGGCTCAGGGTTGTTAATCCCGCGCTGCCGTTAGTATTATTATTCAAAATAATGTGTGACGTGGTGCGGCGTCATTGCATTGCGCAGATTTGCCGACTAGGAATTTCTGCGACCCCCATGGACGGAGAGATAGATTGACCGACGACAACAACAACGCTCGCAAAGACATCGACCTGCTCGAGCTGACCGCCCATATCGTCTCCGCATACGTCGAGAAGAACCGCTTGCCGGCTTCCGGCCTCGGCGATCTCATCGCCAGCGTCAGCGCTGCCATAGGCGGGCTCGGGCAACCGGCAGTGCCGGTCGCCGCGCCGCTGACGCCTGCCGTCAATCCCAAGAAATCGGTGACGCCGGACTACATCATCTGTCTCGAGGACGGCAAGAAGTTCAAATCCTTGAAGCGCCATATCGGCGTTCATTTCGGGCTGACGCCCGACGCCTATCGCGCCAAATGGGGCCTGCCGTCGGACTACCCGATGGTCGCCCCCAACTACGCAGCCTCGCGTTCGCAGCTGGCCAAGGCAATCGGCCTCGGCCGCAAAGCCCCCCCGCCCACGCCGGTCAAGGGCCGGGGCAGGAAGGCCAAGGCGACGGCTTGATATCATTGGATCGAGCGGGATGCACATTGAACGCGTTCTGCTGGTCGGTCTGTTGGTGTTCAGCGGAAGCTGCGACGCTCGAAGCTAACGGCATGGCATCCTAGGGTCTGCGCCGCGTCGCTTCGCTCCTTGCTCCGCCCTAGGACGAAGGTAGGATGGCTGAAGGCTAATCGCTGATATCGGAGAGTGGCAGCGCATCCGGTGTATCGGACGACGATTGATGGCGAATTACAAGCTTTCGAGATTGGCCGAACACCCCTCCAATTCGTCATCCCAGGGCGGAGCAAGGAGCAAAGCGACGCGGCGCAGACCCTGGGATGACGAAGCGAGAGGTGTTTCGGCTAGTCTCGAAGGTTTGCAATTTGCCATGCGCTTGTTATCTGCCAGGACGAAATTGTTGATCCAGGCCGGATTTTTGCGCGCGCCCTGCGCCGAACTGCGCTAAAGGCTCTTTTGGCCGGACCAGCGCCCATCCGTGGAAGTGCCCCGCCGGCCGACTTCGCTGCCACGGGGCCTTATTCCATGACCACAGAATCCCAAGTACCGCCTGACCAGCGTTATGCAGCCTTTCGCCATCGGCCGTTTCTGAGCTACTGGGCGGCGCGCTTCCTCTCGACATTCTCCACCCAGATCGTGTCGGTCGCCGTCGGCTGGCAGATCTACGATCTCACCCGCGACCCATTCGACCTCGGCCTTGTCGGCATCGTCCAGTTCCTGCCTTCGCTGCTGCTGGTGCTGGTCACCGGCGACGTTGCCGATCGTTTCGGGCGCCGGCTGATCATGGCGCTGGCGGTGCTGGTCGAAGCGGGCTGCGCTTTGGCCCTGCTGCTGCTGACGCTACGCGGCCTCTCCGGGCCGATGCCGGTCTTCATCGTGCTCGCCATGTTCGGCATCGCGCGCGCCTTCTTCGGGCCGGCCTCCTCATCGCTGTTCGCCAATCTGGTGCCGCCCGAGGATTTCGCCAACGCCATCGCCTGGAACTCGTCCACCTGGCAGACGGCAACCATCGTCGGGCCGGTCGCCGGCGGCCTGCTCTACGGGCTTTCAGCCGAAGCCGCCTACACCACCGCCGCCGTGCTGATGCTGGTTGCCGCCGTGCTGATCTTTACCATCCCGAAGCCTGCCCAGCGCAGCCGGACCGACAGGCCGACGGTACAGACCCTGTTCGCCGGCTTCGGCTATATCTGGAGCGAAAAGATCGTGCTCGGCGCGATTTCGCTCGATCTGTTTGCGGTGCTCCTGTCCGGCGCCTCGGCGCTGCTGCCGGTCTACGCGCGCGATATCCTCGAACTCGGCCCATGGGGGCTCGGCCTGTTGCGCTCGGCGCCCGGCGTCGGCGCCATCTGCGTCGCCATCTGGCTGGCCGGACACCCGATCCGCAACCATGCCGGCCTTGTCATGCTCGGCTTCGTCGCGCTGTTCGGCGCGTTCACGGTTCTGTTCGGCCTCTCGACCATCACCTGGCTGTCGATTGCGGCCCTTGCGCTGCTCGGCGCCACTGACATGTTCAGCGTCTATATCCGCGAGACGCTGATCCAGCTGTGGACGCCGGACGCCGTTCGCGGCCGCGTCAACGCCGTCAACCAGGTGTTTGTCGGCGCTTCCAATGAGCTCGGCGAATTCCGCGCCGGTACCATGGCGGCGTTGATCGGCACGGTTCCGGCCGTGGTGGTCGGGGGTGTCGGGGCGATCGCTGTTGCCGGCCTATGGGCGGTGCTGTTCCCGCAGCTGCGCAAGGTGCGTCATCTCAGGGGGCGAAACTGATTACCGCAGCGCCGGCTTGCCGAAAATCATCGGCAGGAACTCGCCGAGCCAGCGCTTGAGGTGTATGTCCCAGATCAGCCGGCCGCCGAGATGATCGCGGCCGGGCTGGGCGCCGGGCAGTTCGAAGCGGTGCGCGCCGCGCACCACCCAGCGCTGCATCATCGCCCGGGTCAATTCGCCATGGAACTGAATGCCCCAGGCATTGTCGCCATAGCGGAAGGCCTGGTTGGGATAGGTTTCGGCCGTCGCCAAAAGCGTCGCGTCCTTCGGCAGCGAAAACCCTTCGCGATGGAACTGATAGACCATCTCCGGCCAATGCATCAGCCTGCTGCCCGCTTCGGTCGCCTTCAGCGGATACCAGCCGATTTCGACGAGGCCCTCGCCATGGCCCTCGACCCTGCCGCCAAGATGCTTGACCAGCATTTGCGCGCCGAGGCAGATGCCAAGCAGCGGCCGGTTCTCGTTGAGCGGAATTTTGAGCCAGTCGGTCTCGCGGCGGACGAACTCGTCGCCGTCATTGGCGCTCATCGGCCCGCCGAACACCACGGCGCCGGCATGGCCATCCAGCGTCTGCGGCAAGGCCTCGCCGAGCGGCGGTCGGCGGATGTCGAGGTCGAAGCCTTCCTCGATAAGCATATGGCCGACCCGTCCGGGGCTCGAATGCTCCTGATGCAGCACGATCAGGATCTTTGGTCTCGGACTTGGCTTGGGCGGCATTGGAAGGCGGGATCCTGTCTATTCGTCGCTTGAGGTTCCGGCAGCACCAGGCGCCGCGGCGGCCGCCTTGAGACGCGCCTCGACACGGTCGCGACGTTCGACGCCGATCAGCTCGGCGACCCGCCACACGGTATTGTCCTCGAGTTCGTGCAGCTCGCCATCGGCATAGACGATCTCCCACATCAGGCCGATGAAGGCCTTTCGCGCCTCGGCGTCGAGATGGCGCTTGAGCACGCTGGTGAAAGCGTAGAGGTCGATCGCCTCATTGTCGGCCCGCTCGCCGGCAGCCGCCAACGCGTCGAGTTCGTCGCCGCTGATCGAGTAGCTTTCCGCCAGCACCTTCTTGAACCGTTCCCATTCGGTATCCTGGCGCACCCCGTCGGCGTTCATCACGTGGAAAAGCAGGGCGGACGCAGCAATGCGCGGATCGTCGGCGCTGGGGCTGGCGCCACCACCGGACGGCAGATCCCTTAGAAACGACAAAACGCGTTCGAACATCAAATCATTCCCAATAAGCCCGGGTCCACTCGACCCTGATCAGAACAAACGAAACCGGCGCGTCGATTTATCCGCCGCGTCGTCTGGATCGACGCCGGGGTCGTCGGGCAGCCGCGTCAGCTCCTGCGCCGGCTCGACGGCCTCGGCATCTTCCGGCACTTGGGCAAACGCCGCCGCGGTGATTGGTGTCACATGATCCTCGCCGGCACGGTCGTCCATCTTCTCCTCGGTCGCTGTGCCCGGTGTCTCCGCCGTGTGCTCGATCGTCCCGGCTCTTTCCTGTACCGGCCTGGCTGGAGCCGCGATGGCCGGCACCGGCGCCTCCGGCGTATCCTCATGACCGTCGATCAACTGCCCGAGCCGCTCCATCGGCGCCCGCCATTCAAATGCATCGAGCCTGCCGGTGATCGGCGATATCGGAGCCCAGCGCTCGGAGACGACGCCGTCGGCGACCCAGGCCGGGTCGCGCGGCGCTCTCACCGCCTTCGACAGCAACTGCCGCACCTTGCCCTGGTCGGCGGTTTCGGCCTCCTCGATATCGGCCAGCAGCAGATAGGCGCCTTCGCGGCGATCGATGCGGATGGCGGCTTCAGCCTCGCGGCGGGCGGTTGAAAACTCCTGGGCATTGAGCGCGGCGCGCGCCACGGCCAGCGAGGACTCGGCATGGTTCTTCTTCAGTTCCTGCAGCTTCTTTGCCCGGTTCAGCCGATCGAGCACGGCATCGCCCGGCCTGGCATGGGTGTAGAGCTCGGCGATCTCCGGATGCGGCTCGGCCTTCCACGCCGCCTCGAGGATTTTCGAGCCTTTGCGCACGTCGTTCTGCCGAAACAGCAATTTCGCCGCGACGACCGCCGCCGGCGCGAAATCCGGCCGCAGCCGGTTGGCTTCCAGAGCCGCCGTCCGGGCGGCATTGGCATCGCTGTCGATCAGCGCCTGCGCCTTGGCGGTCAACAGCACGACGCGGCGCCGGTTGGCGGCGTCACGCTCGATCTGCCGGGTCGACTTCTGGGCGTCGACCAGTTTCAGCGCGCCATCCCAGTCGCCGCGTTCGGTCAGGTCTTCCAGCGTCGATTCGGCCGCCCAGGCCAGTTGCGGCGCTACCGCCGCGGCACGGCCGGCATAGTGGCGGGCTGCGTTGCGGTCGCCGAGCCGCTCGGCCTCGAGATAAAGCCCGCGCAGGCCGAGCAGCCGCATTTCGGGATCATCGAGCATGGTCTCGAACTTTTCGCGGGCGCCTTCATGGTCGCCTTCGAGCAGCGAGGCCTGCGCGTCGAGCAGCTGGATCAGTGGCTCCTGATCGGAGCGGATCAGCTTTGCCGCTTCCTTGGTCTTCTTGCGGGCGAGCGCGCCGTCACCGGCGCCGGCGGCGATCATCCCGGTCGACAGCGCCTGGTAGCCGCGGTCGCGGCGACGCACGCGGAAATAGCGCGAGATCGTATAGGGGCTGGTCCACAGCGCCTTGACCAGCCACCAGACGATCATCACCGCGGCAACCACGGCAACGACCGCCACCGCCGCGACCATCAGGCTGACCTGGTATTGATAGCCGTTGAAGGTGACGAGCATTTCGCCCGGCCGGTCGGCCAGCCAGGCGAAGCCGAGCCCGAGCGCAAAGACGACGGCAAGGAAGGCGAGGATGCGGATCATTGGGTTCCTCACGCCTTCATTGCGCCGGCGATGAGCGAATCGATCTGCGTCTCGACCTCCATCCGCGCTTTCAGCTTGCCGGCAAAGTCGGCGCCGGCGGCCTTGGCCGCCTCAGGCAGGGTTTCGTATTCGCTGAGCGCCTTGGCGTAGTCGCCCTGGTTGACCGCGACCTCCATGCGCGCGACGGTTTCCGGAACGCCGGTGCCTTCGACGGCGCCGATCGGCCTGACCTTGACCAGCGATTCGGCGCTGGACAGCAGCTTCTGCAGGATGCCGGCATTCTGGTCGATGGGCGTCGCGGCAGCGACCATCGCGTTGGCGGCGCCGTCCGCTTCGGCGGCGATCTCGGAGCGCATCGGGACGCCCTTTTCGGCATAGGTGCGCAACGTCGCGATCTCGGGTGCATCGGGTGAGATCGCGGCAAAGGTTTCGAGCTCGGCGGCGAACGGTGCACCACGGTCGAGCGCTGCCTTGAGCGCCGAAGCGGCAATGGCCAGTGCGATCTTCGGCTGCGAAGCCTGTGCATCGACCTTGCCCGAGATCTGTGAAACCGACTGTTCCAGGGCCGCAAGCCGGCTGTCCTGCGCCTTTGTCGTCTCGCCGGCCGATTTCACCAGCGCATCGAGCGCGGCCAGCCTTTCGTTGAGCGGGCCGAGATCGACCGGCGCCGTACCGCCGGCCTTGCCGAGGGCCGCAACCGCCGTCTCGATCTGCCTTACCTTGTCGCCAAGTGCCGCCAGGCCGGCATTGTCGCCGGCACCGCCTTGCTCGACCGCCGACTTCAACGTCGCAACGTCCGCCCTGACCTGATCCAGCGCCGACGACAGCCCGTCCACCTTGGCCGATGCGTCATTGTTGGCGCCGGCCTGTCTGAGGTCCGCGACCTCGCGTTTCAGCGAAACGATCTCACCATTGACTGCGTCGAGCGACACGCCGCCCGACCCCGGCGCACCGAGCAGGCCGGCAAATTGCAGCCCGCCGGCCGCGGCGAGGGCGATGACGCCGCCGACAATACCGGCGGCGATGCCGTTGATGCCGCTTCGCTTCGGCTGCGCTGCCATATGATCGTCCCTCGTCTCAGCTGTCTTCTCGCCGGAACCTGGGATCCCCGGTTCGTTGGCCCCGGTTCCGCTGGATGCATCTTCGAAACTGTAGTCGGAAACCGTGGGGCGCCCGGCCGGCGCATCCGAACCGGCGGGATAAGGGGTTTCCGCTTCCCTGGCAGAATCGGCGCCGGCGTCCGCCGGCTCTTGCGTGCCGGCCGGCGCGGCTGCGTCGGCATGTTCCCATGGCTCGAGATCGGTCTGGTCCGCATGCACCGGCTCTTCAGGTGGCTCCGGCTGCGAGGCGTTCGCCGCTTCCTCGGCCCGCGCCTCGTCGGTCTGCGAGGTCACGGCATCCTGTTCGTCGGCGACTCGCGAGACGGCGCCAGGTTCGAGCTCGATGGTCACCGGCTCACGGCGGCTCTTGGAATGCCGCATCTTCGGCGTCTTGACCATGCTCGGGCTCCGCAAAATTCGCTTCGGGATGGTTTGAAGGGTCTAGCACATCACCAAGCGGTGAAAAGGGGCGGCGTGATGACGCCACGGCTTGGAATTCAGTTTTGGCAAAACGCCGCAGGGCCGAATCCGCGTTTCAAGCCAAGGCCCATGCTCGGCACACAAAAAACCCGCCTCGGCGGGCGGGTCGTTGGAGCCAATTGGCACCGTAACCAAATTAGTAGCATAGCTGCCGGCACAAAGCAAGAACAAAATGTGCCCGAGAGCAATCACCTGAGTTTGGCGCCGCCCCTCAAGGACGGCACAGAGCCGCAGCGAATGCCATCAGCGCGGCGCCTGCAAAAGTCCTAGCAAGGCATCTTCGTAGGGCTCAGGCGCAATCCGGATCCTTTCGCCGGCGACATCGCCGATGGCGGCGGCAATACGTCCCGACAAGGCAAAAAAGCGCGTTTCCTGGAAAAGGCTACGCAGCGCCGGCCGGCTAGCCAGGGCCTGCATCGCTTTTGCCGCCTTGGCCGAATAGAGCAGCACCGCCTCGACCGGCCGGGCGGACAGGCGCGCAAGAACGGCCTCGTCGGAGTAGTCCAGGACAACGGTGTCGTAGGTCTCGACGGCGCGGACCTGAACGCCCGACGCCAACAGCCCTTCCTCGAAGCCGGGAAATCGCACCCGCCCGCAGAGATAGACGATCGTCTTCCCCGCGTAACCGCCAGCGAGCGCATCGGCCAGCGCCTCGGCATTGCCCGCGCCTTCGCTGACCGACAGAAACCCGGCAGCGCGGGCGGCTTCCGCCGTCTTCCTGCCGACGGCGTGGCACGGCAAGCCGGCGAGCGCCGCGATGACCTCTTTCGGCGCATGGCGAACGGCATTGGCGCTGGTGACCGCGACCGCCGCGGCGTCAGCGAGCGCACCGGCATCGACCGGCAGCGCCACGGTTCCGGTCAATGGCAGCAGGATCGGCTGAAAGCCGGCATCCGCAAGCCGGCGCCCCGTGCGTGACGCGCCCGGTTCGGGCCTCGTCACAAGGACGCGGAGCATGTCAGGTCCAGCCATCGAAGAATGTTTCGCTGGCCTTGGCCCGAACGGTCGCCGCGGCTTCCGCGCCAATGCGCGCCGCCTCCTCCGCCGGCCCTTGCAGCCTGACTTCATGCGACTGTGTGCCATCGGGCGAGATGATCAGCCCGGCAAAGGAAACCGTTCCGCCCGATATCGTCGCATGTCCGGCGATCGGCGTGCGGCAAGACCCGTCGAGCGCCGCCAGGAAGGCGCGCTCGCAGGCCAGCGCCTCGCCGGTCGGCCCGTCGTGGATCGCTGCCAGCATCTGTTCCACGTCGCGGTCTCCGATGCGGCTTTCGATGCAGATCGCGCCTTGCCCCGGCGCCGGCGGAAAGACCTCGAGCGGCATCAGGTCGGTGACGACGTCTTCGAGCCCGAGCCGCTTCAGCCCGGCATAGGCGAGGATGGTGCCGTCGGCGATGCCGTCGTCGAGCTTGCGCAGCCGCGTCTGCACATTGCCGCGAAACATCACCACTTCGACGTCCGGCCGCATCCGCCGGATCAGCGCCTGGCGCCGCAGCGACGACGAACCGACCCTGGCGCCTTGCGGCAGGCCGGCAATCGTTCGCGCCGCCTTACCGATGAAGGCATCGCGCGCGTCCTCGCGCGGCAGGAACGCAGACAGTTCCAGCCCCTCGGGCAACAGCGTCGGCATGTCCTTCGACGAATGCACGGCGATGTCGATGCGGCGCGCCAGCAGCGCCTCCTCGATCTCCTTGGTGAACAGGCCCTTGCCGCCGGCTTCCGACAGCGGCCGGTCCTGGATGCGGTCGCCGCTGGTCGAGATGACGACCACCTCGAAAGCTTCCGCCGGCATGCCATGCGCCGCCATCAGTCGCGCCTGCGTTTCATGCGCCTGCGCCAGCGCCAGCGGGCTGCCGCGTGTTCCGATTTTCAAGGTTGTTTGCATGGCGCGCCGTCCGTGATAACCCCCGGCAGGTTTTCGGGTTTTCTCCTATCGGGGAAAGGCCGACAGTACAATCTGTACGATTTTTGGACAGCGACGAATTGATCCGCGTTCTGGGCATCGAGACGAGTTGCGACGAGACCGCCGCCAGCGTGGTGGCGCTGGACGGTCGCAGCACGCCGCAAATCCTGTCGAACATCGTGCTCAGCCAGATCGAGGAGCATGCCGCTTTCGGCGGCGTCGTGCCGGAGATCGCCGCGCGCGCCCATGTCGAGGCGCTCGACGGCATCATCGAGGCAGCGCTCGCCGATTCCGGCGTCGACCTCGCCGACATCGATGCGATTGCCGCCACCGCCGGTCCCGGTCTTGTCGGCGGGCTGATCGTCGGCCTGATGACGGCCAAAGCAATCGCCGCGGCAGCAAAAAAACCGCTGATCGCCATCAACCATCTCGAAGGCCACGCGCTGACGGCCAGGTTGACCGACGGGCTCGACTTTCCCTACCTCTTGCTGCTGGTCTCCGGCGGCCATACCCAGATCGTCGCCGTGCGCGGCGTCGGCGACTACCAGCGCTGGGCGACGACGATCGACGACGCGCTTGGCGAAGCCTTCGACAAGACGGCCAAGATGCTCGGCCTGCCCTATCCGGGCGGACCGAATGTCGAGAAGGCGGCGGCAACCGGTGACGCGACGCGTTTCGCCTTTCCGCGCCCGATGAAGGGCTCCGTGCAGCCCGATTTTTCCTTCTCCGGCCTCAAGACCGCGGTGCGCCAGGCGGCAACCGCGATTGCCCCGCTGAGCGACCAGGATGTCGCCGATATCTGCGCCTCGTTCCAGGCGGCGGTCGCGGATGCGCTGGGCGACCGTGTTGCGCGGGCGCTGACCCGGTTCCGTCAGCAATTCCCGGACAAGGCCGAGCCTGCATTGGTTGTCGCCGGCGGCGTCGCCGCCAATCGGACCATCAAGGCGACATTGCAGGGCCTGTGCGAGCAGGCCGGGTTCAGCTTCGTCGCGCCGCCGCTTAACCTCTGCACCGACAATGCGGCGATGATCGCCTGGGCCGGCATCGAGCGCTTGCGCGCCGGCATATCAGGTGAAAACGCCGCCGATTTCGTGCCGCGCTCGCGCTGGCCGCTGGACAGCGTCTCGGCCCCGATGGTCGGCTCGGGCCGGCGTGGGGCCAAGGCATGACCGGCAGCGAGCACAAGGCGCCAAGCGGCTGGCGCGTCGCCGTGCTCGGCGGCGGCGCCTGGGGCACGGCGCTGGCGCTGGCCACGCTGCGCGCCGGTCATTTCGTCCGCCTCTATGCGCGCGACCCGGAGACCGTCGCGGCGATCGACCGTGGCGAAAATCCGCGCTATCTGCCGGGCATCGCGCTCGATCCCGGGATCGTGGCGACGAGCGACATCGAGGCGGCGCTCGACGGTGCCGACTGCGTTCTGGCGGTAGCGCCGGCGCAATCGTTACGGATTATGCTGACGGCCGCGTCCAGCCATATGCCGGAAGGCGTCCCGCTGGTCCTCTGCGCCAAGGGCATCGAGCGCGACACCGGCGCGCTGCTATCGTCCATCACCGAGGAAATACTGCCGGCAAATCCGGTCGCCGCTTTGTCCGGCCCAAGCTTTGCCACCGATGTCGCCAGGGGCCTGCCGACGGCCGTCGTGGTCGCCGCCCGCGACGAGGCTCTGGCCACCGACCTTGCCGCCCGCTTTTCGGCGGAAAATCTGCGCTGTTATTCGAGCGACGACCTGATCGGCGTCGAGATCGGCGGCGCGCTGAAGAACGTCTTTGCCATTGCCGCGGGTGCCGTCACCGGCGCCGGGCTCGGTGCCAGCGCCCAGGCGGCTATGGTGACGCGCGGCTTCGTCGAATTGCGCCGCATCGGCGCCGCCTTTGGCGCCAGGCCCGAGACGCTGATGGGGCTTTCCGGCCTCGGCGACCTGCTGCTCACCTGCTCGTCCGCGCAGTCGCGCAATTTCGCCTATGGGCTGGCGCTGGGGCAAGGCAAGCCGCTTGCCGGCTTGCCTTTGGCCGAAGGCGTGCCGACTGCGGCAATCGCCGCCCGCATCGCCGGCGAGCGCCGGATCGACGCGCCGATCATCGCCGCCGTCGCCGCCATACTGGACGGCACCATAACCATAGACCAGGCTGTGTCGGCGTTGATGACAAGGCCACTCAAGACCGAAACCGACATGTAATCGCGAACGATTGCGGAGATGGAAAGATGCTGTTTGCGTTGATTTGCAAGGACAAGCCAGGAAGGCTGCAGGTGCGGCTCGACACGCGGCCCGAGCACATTGCCTTTCTGGAAGGGCTGAACGGCGACAAGAAACTGGGTTTCGCAGGCCCGTTCCTCGACGCCGACGGCAAGCCGGACGGCAGCCTCGTCGTTGTCGAGGCGCCCGACCTGGCGGCGGCAAAAGCCCTGTCGGCGGCCGATCCCTATACCAAGGCAGGGCTGTTCGAAAGCGTCGAAATCCGGCAATGGAACTGGAGCTTCAACAAACCTGTGAGTGAATGATCGTTCGTTCGCCCTGCCCCTCATCCGCCTGCCGGCACCTTCTCCCCGTGAAGAACGGGGAGAAGGGAGAAGCTCCAGCGCTGGCGACCCCTCTCCCCGTCCTTACGGGGAGCGGGTAAGGGTGAGGGGCAGCGCCAACGCTGGATAGCGACAAACCGACAACGGCAACGGGATAACCGAGATGAACTACTGGCTGTTCAAATCCGAACCTTCGGTCTTCTCCTTCGAGGACCTCAAGGCCAAGGGCAAGGCCGGCACGCAGTGGGACGGCGTGCGCAATTATGCGGCGCGCAACAACATGAAGGCGATGCAGATCGGCGATCTCGGCTTCTTCTACCATTCCAATGACGGGCTGGACATCGTCGGCATCGCCGAAGTCTGCGCTCTGGCCCATCAGGACAGCACCACCGACGATCCCCGCTGGGAGTGCGTCGACATCCGCGCCTTCAAGGCCATGCCGAAGCCGGTGACGCTGGAGCAGGCCAAGGCCAATCCAAAGCTGGCCGACATGGCGCTGGTGCGGCTCGGGCGGCTGTCTGTGCAGCCGGTGACGCCGGCCGAATGGCAAGAGGTTTGCCGCATGGGCGGCCTGACGCCGGCGCCATGACGGCGCTGACGCCGGACAGCGCCAGGAAATTCATCCTCGACAACACGGCGCTGATGGCGCCGCCGCATGTGCCGGAGATCCGCCTGCACCTGGCCGACGAGGCGCACGAACTGTGGCAGCGGACCGAGGACGAGCTGACCGAAATCGGCCTGCCGCCGCCCTTCTGGGCTTTTGCCTGGGCCGGCGGCCAAGGCCTTGCCCGCTACATCCTCGACAATCCGGCGGCGGTGCGCGGCAAGCGCGTGCTGGACTTCGCCTCCGGCTCCGGCCTTGTCGCCATTGCCGCGGTGAAGGCCGGAGCTGCCGAGGTGATCGCCGCCGATATCGACCCATTCTGCGCGACCGCGATCCGCCTCAATGCCGAGGCAAATGGGACCGAGATAAAATTCCTCATCGGCGACTGCATCGGCAGCGATGCCGGCTGGGACGTGGTGCTGGCCGGCGACGTCTTCTACGACAAAACTTTCGCCGACAGGCTGATGCCGTGGTTCCTCGCGCTGAAGGCGCGTGGCGCCAACATCCTCGTCGGCGATCCCGGCCGCTCCTATCTGCCGAAGACCGGGCTGGAGCCGCTTGCCGTCTACGAAGTGGCGGTGACCCGGGCGCTGGAGGACGCCGAGGTCAAGCGCACCACCGTCTGGCGCCTTGCTTGACGGCATCGCCGAACAGGCGTTCCATCGCGCAATCGACCGGAGGGAACCATGGATTTTTCAGCAATCAATTGGCTGGCGGTAATCGTCGCCGCCGTCGTGGCGTGGTTGTTCGGCGCGGCCTGGTACATGGGCTTGAGCAAGCCGTGGCTGAAGGCCGCCAAGCTTGATCCGGCGACGATGAGCAAATCGATGCTGCCCTTCGTCGTCTCCTTCATCGCGGAGCTCGTCATGGCGCTGGTCATGTCGCTGATCATCGGCGCCGTAACCGGCGGCGAGCCGAGCCTGCTTGCCGGGGTGATCTTCGGCTTCGTTCTCTGGCTGGGGTTCGTCGCCACCACGCTTTCGGTCAACCATCGTTACGAAGGTTTCGGCTGGGATCTGACGCTCATCGATGTTGGTCACTGGCTCGGCGTGCTGCTTCTCATCGGCGCGGTGATCGGCTGGTTCGGCGCGGCGGCGGGCTGAACGTCAGGTCGGGGTCCTTGCGATTTCGTCGAGAAGCCAATCGCGAAAGGCGGCAATGCGCGGATCATTCGCCGCACTTTCGGGATAGACCAGGAAATAGGCGAATTCGGGCGCGACCTTGATGCCGAGTTCGAACGGCCGGATCAGCCTACCTTCCGAAAGGTCGTTTGCCACCATGGCGAAATCGGCGAGCGCGACCGCGTTGCCGTCGAGCGCGGCCTGGACGGCATCCGTCGAATTGCCGAACACGATGGTCCGGCTGTCGTCGAAATCGTCGACGCCCGCCGCCGCCATCCACATGCTCCAGTTGGGCCAGGTGACGCCCTGGCGCGACCACTCGATATGGGCCAGCGTATGATGGAACAGGTCGCGCGGCTCCTTGAGCGGCGGCCCTGACCGCAGCAAGGCCGGGCTGCAGACGGGGATGATGACGTTTTCGAACAGCCGGTGCGAGCGAAGCCCCGGATATTTGCCGGTGCCGAAACGGATGCCGAGATCGACGTCGTCGCGATCGAAGTCGCGCACCTCGTAACTGATGTCGAAACGCAGCTCGATTGCCGGATGCTGCTTGCGAAAATCGTCGACGCGCCGCATCAGCCACTTCGTCGCGAATTGCGCATCGAGGGTGACCTTCAGCAGCGCCGATCCGCGCGCCGTCTTCTGCGCCCGTGAGACGGCCCGGCCAAGCAGGTCGAGCGCATCGGTCGAAGCTTCGAACAGCACCGCGCCCGCCTCGGTCAGCCGGATCGTGCGGCTGGTGCGTGTGAACAGCACGATGCCGAGCTGATCCTCGATTTCCTTGATCTGATGGCTGACCGCTGCCGGCGTCAGGCCGAGCTCGTCGGCGGCGCGGGTGAAATTGAGGTGCCGCGCCGCTGCCTCCAGCGTCCGCAGCGCACGGGTTCCAGGCAGCAGGCGCGCCATCAGTGCCAGACGAGGAGGGTTCGGTCGAGGGTTCGGTCGAGCATTCCAATCATCAAATAGAACTTGAAGATGCAGAAAAAACTACTCGTTTCCCGTTTGAATTTCAATCCGCCATGCTCTGAGCATCGAAGAAACATCAAACCGGATTTGATGTCCGGAGAAGCGGATTGCACCATGTCTGACATCGCCTTGCGCTCGGTAACCCTCCGCCCGGCCTGGCTGCGCGCCGTGCTTGACTGGCTTCGGCACGCAAAAATCGCGGTCAATCTTCCCTACCAAAATGTCGAGGATCTCTCCGATCGCCAGCTTCGCGACATCGGCGGCGAACGCAAGGACATCGCACGCGCCATGGACCGCGAACTCGGCCGGCTCG
Source organism: Mesorhizobium sp. M0106 (assembly GCF_040322715.1). Classification (NCBI taxonomy): domain Bacteria; kingdom Pseudomonadati; phylum Pseudomonadota; class Alphaproteobacteria; order Hyphomicrobiales; family Phyllobacteriaceae; genus Mesorhizobium; species Mesorhizobium sp. M0106. Next base: position 122,241 of record NZ_JAMYUA010000019.1, read on the forward strand.
GCCTTCTCGACATAGGGTGGCAAAGGAGTAGGGGAGTAGGGGAGTAGGGGAGTAGGGGAGTAGGGGAGTAGGGGAGTAGGGGAGTAGGGGAGTAGGGGAGTAGGGGAGT
>NZ_JAMYUA010000020.1:0-119988 GCF_040322715.1 Mesorhizobium sp. M0106
CCGGACATATGGACGCAAGCGATCGAAAACGACGCAAAACAACCGTTGCAGGCAGGGCGCCGTCCACATATGGATCCCAGGGTCTGCGCCGCGTCGCTTTGCTCCTTGCTCCGCCCTGGGATGACGAATTGGAGGGATGTTTCAGCCAATCTCCGAAGTTAGCGGTTTGCCACTGAAATTGGCCGCTGACAGAACTATCGACGGTTGCTGCCGATCGGCTTAGCGATTAGCGCAAACGCCCATCGCTTCGTCATCCTGGGGCGGAGCAAGGAGCGAAGCGACGCGGCGCAGACCCCTGGATCCATGCCGCGACATCAGAGCGCTGCCGCGGTGCGGAATTGTGCTCCGCTGCACTCTTCGGCTAAGGTTACCGCATGGATCCCAGGGTCTCAGCGACGGCGCTTCGCTCCTGCTTCGCCCAAGGATGACGAAGTTGGGGAAGTTTCGGCCGATCCCGAATGTTTATGATGGTCCAACGAAACGAACGATGAAATCTTGGCTGCCGATCGGCTTCCAACCCGTCAAGATCGCTGTGCCGGGACTGACTGCTGCCCACCCCGAGCCGTCTTTCGCGTCGGTACTAAGCGTCAGATTTTCACAACCAGACCATGATCCCGAACCGAAGGTCCGCGTACGCGAAAAGTGGAAACCGGTTTTCAAAAAGATCATGATCAAACAAGAAGATCACGTGCGCTGCAGATCGATCCGGGTGGTCACCACACTCTTCCCGGTTTTCGGATCGGTATCGACGACGGTCAGCCGCATGCCGTCCTCGCCGGTTTTCTCAACCGTCATTTGCGCCTTGCGATCGCCATTGACCTCCTTCGCCCAGCGGATGCCGAGATTGATTGCATTGCCGGAGCGGCTGCCGCTCAATTGCGCCGGCCCGGTGCGCGATCCAACATAGGTGCCGGTGTATTTCGTCCCGCTGGACCTGAGGTCCGCGCTGATGGCGCGCGTCACCACGATAAGACCGCGGCAGCTGCCGTCCAGCGACAACGAGCTCGACGTTGCGTCGGAATTGAAATGACAGGAGACATTCACCGTCGGCGCATCGGTGGTCACCTTGACGATGCCTTTGCCGGCGAAATTCCCCTGGAATGAGCGAAGAAAATCCGGATCGTCGGCATGCGCTGCGCCGGCCCCGGCGGCCGTCAGGCAGCCGGCAAGTACAAATCGTGCGAATGATTTCATCGGACCGCTCCTCGTTGGTATCCAAAACACAGCACGCAAACACTGAGGGACCAACGCTCCCCTCAGCGGCGGGTTCCGGCTTCAACATCACTGTTTGCAACGCTGCACGGCTGGCCCAGCCGAATGCGTCGGCTAGCGGTTGCGATGAGCGCTCCGGCTTGCGACATAACCGCATGGCACCCGCACCCTCGATCCCCAAGGCCGCGTTCTGGATGGCGCTGTCGATCGCCTCGTTCCTGGCGATGTCGGTGGCCGGCCGCGCCACGACGGCAGAACTCAACGTCTTCCAGGTGCTCGAGCTGCGCTCGGTGATCGGCTTTTTCATCCTGTTGCCGCTGGTCATGATGTCAGGCGGTTTTCCGGCGATGCGCACCGGACGCCCGCTGGCTCATATCGCCCGCAACGTCGTCCACTATACCGGCCAGGCTGCCTGGCTCTACGCCCTGACGCTGATCCCGCTTGCGGTACTGATCTCGATTGAATTCACGACGCCGATCTGGACCGCTTTGCTGGCCGTCGCTTTCCTCGGCGAGAGGCTGTCCCGGCCACGGCTGGCGGCGATCGTGCTCGGGCTGATCGGCGTTGTGATCATCGTGCGTCCGGGCGTCGGCGCGGTCAATCCGGGACATGTCATCGTGCTGGGAGCCGCAGTCTGCTTCGGCGTCTCGGTGGTTCTCGTCAAGTCGCTGACGCGGACGGACAGCGTCGTGCGCATCATCTTCTGGATGCTGATCATCCAGTCGCTGCTTGGCCTGGTCCCGGCGCTCTACGAATGGCAAAACCCGCCGCTTGAGCTCTGGCCGTGGATCCTGCTCATAGCCTTCACCGGCATGTCGTCGCATTTCTGCATGGCCCGCGCACTTGTCTATGCCGATGCGACGATCATCTCGCCAATGGACTTTTTGCGCGTGCCGCTGTCGGCGGTGATCGGATGGCTGCTCTATCACGAGCAGATCGACGCCTTCACCGCCGGTGGCGCCCTGCTGATCCTCATGGGAAATCTGCTCAACCTGCAGCGGAGAGCACCGCAACCGGCGGAGATCGCCGCTTCATAAGCGTGCGCTAACTCTTAGACCAGTTCCACCTCGACCACGCCTGGCACCGCCCGCATCGCCGACGCGATCTGAGGCGATACGCGGTAGCGGTTGGGCAACTCGATCTCGACCTCGCCCTCGCCGCCTTCCTTGATGACGATGATGCTCACCTGACTGTCGCCACGCTGGCCAAGCTGCGATTGGATTGTCGATGCCGGTGCGTCATTTCTGACGAAGATGCGCAACGCTTTCTGGATACGGCTTGCCTCTTCCTCCAATGACTGCACGGTCTGGATGCGCAGATTGACGCCTTCAGGCCTGTCCTCGGCCGAAACGGTGATCACCACCGAGCGGCCGGGTTCGAGCAAGTCGCGGTATTGCGCCAGCCCCTCGGAAAACAGCACCGCTTCATACTGGCCCGACGTGTCGGAGAACTGCACGACGCCCATCTTGTTGCCGGTGCGCGTCTTGCGCTCCTGCTTGGTGGTCACCGTGCCGGCGAGCCGGCCGGCGGCAGCACCGCGTTTGACGGCGGCCGAAAACTCGCCCCAGGTCTGCACCCGCATTTTCTGCAGCGCCGCCTTGTATTCGTCGAGCGGATGCGCCGAGAGATAGAACCCGACCACCTGGAATTCACGGTGCAGGCGGTCGGCGGCGAGCCAGGGATCGGTCGCCGGCAAGTTGAGCGCCTGCGACTGTGCGCCCAGCGAGGCGCCAAAGATGTCATGCTGGCCGGTGACGGCATTCTGCTGCGCCAGCGACGCCAGCCCCATCATCCGCTCGACGCCGGCCATCATCGCCGCACGGTCATGACCGAAGCAGTCGAGCGCGCCGGCCATGATCAGGCTTTCGAAGACGCGCTTGCCGACGATCTTCGGATCGACCCTTTCACAGAAATCGGCGAGGCTCTTGAAGGGTTTTTCGCCGCGCGTCGCGACGATGTGCTCGACCGCCGCATCGCCGACGCCCTTGAGCGCGGCCAGCGAATAGAAGATGCGGTTCTCGCCGACCTCGAAATCCCGGAACGACGTCATGACCGACGGCGCCACCACCTCGATGCCGAGGCGCAGCGCATCCTGGCGGAAATCGGCGAGCTTGTCCGTATTGCCCATGTCGAGCGTCATCGATGCCGCCAGGAATTCGACGGGGTAATGCGCCTTCAGATAGGCGGTCTGGTAGGAGACGACGGCATAGGCGGCGGCATGCGATTTGTTGAAACCGTAGTCGGCAAACTTCGCCAGCAGGTCGAAGATGAAGTCGGCTTGCGGCTTGCCGACGCCGCGCTCGACCGCGCCCGAAACAAAGCGCTCGCGCTGCTTGTCCATCTCGGCGCGGATCTTCTTGCCCATGGCGCGGCGCAGCAGATCGGCTTCGCCCAGCGAATAGCCGGAGAGCTCCTGCGCGATCTGCATCACCTGTTCCTGGTAGACGATGACGCCTTGCGTCTCCTTGACGAGATGGTCGATCTTCGGGTGGATCGACGCCATCTCCTCCTCGCCGTGCTTTCTGGCGTTGTAGGTCGGTATGTTCTCCATCGGCCCCGGCCGGTAGAGCGCGACCAGCGCGATAATGTCCTCGATACAGTCGGGCCGCATGCCGATCAGCGCCTTGCGCATGCCGGCACTTTCCACCTGGAACACGCCGACCACTTCGCCGCGCGACAGCATGGCGTAGGTTTCGGGGTCGTCGAGCGGAATGTGGGCAAGATCGATCTCGATGCCGCGGCGGCGGATCAGCTTGACGGCCCTGTCCAGCACCGTCAGCGTCTTCAGGCCAAGGAAGTCGAATTTCACCAGCCCGGCCTGCTCGACATATTTCATGTTGAACTGCGTGACCGGCATGTCCGAGCGCGGATCGCGGTACATCGGCACCAGCTCCGACAGCGGCCGGTCGCCGATGACGATGCCGGCGGCGTGCGTCGAGGCGTGCCGATAAAGACCTTCCAGTTTCTGCGCCGTATCGAGCAGCGTCTGCACGATCGGCTCACGCTCCGCCTCTTCGGCAAAGCGCGGCTCGTTGGCGATGGCGTCGGCGAGCTTGACCGGATTGGCCGGGTTCGACGGCACCATCTTGCTCAGCTTGTCGACCTGCCCGTAAGGCATCTGCAGCACGCGGCCGACGTCGCGCAGCACCGCGCGCGCCTGCAGCGTGCCGAAGGTGATGATCTGGCCAACCTGGTCGCGGCCGTATTTCTGCTGGACGTAGCGGATGACTTCCTCGCGCCGGTCCTGGCAGAAGTCGATGTCGAAGTCGGGCATCGACACGCGGTCGGGATTGAGGAAGCGCTCGAACAGCAGCGAAAAACGCAGTGGGTCGATGTCGGTGATGGTCGTGGCATAGGCGACCAGCGAGCCGGCACCCGAACCGCGGCCCGGGCCCACCGGAATCCCTTGTGCCTTGGCCCATTTGATGAAGTCGGCAACGATCAGGAAATAGCCCGGATATTTCATCTTCTCGATGACGCCGAGCTCGAAATCCAGCCTTTCGCGATATTGCTCGACCGTGTAGCCCGGCGTCGGGCCGTGCGCCGCCAGCCGCGCCTCTAGCCCTTCATGCGCCTGCCTGGCAAGCTCCTGCGCCTCCGCCTTGACCGCAGCATCGGCGTCGGCGACATCGCGGCCGGCAAAGCGCGGCAGAATCGGATTGCGGGTCTTCGGGTAATACGAGCAGCGCAGCGCGATCTCGACGGTGTTGTCGATTGCTTCCGGCAGGTCGGCGAACAGCCTCGCCATATCGGCCTGGCCTCTCAGGAAGTGGTCGGGCGAAAGGCGGCGGCGATTGTCGGCCGCAACCACGGAACCTTCGGCGATGGCGATCAGGGCGTCATGCGCCTCATAGTCTTGACGAGAGAAGAAAAACGCCTCGTTGGTGGCAACCAGCGGCAGATCGTGGCGGTAGGCGAGATCGACCGACGACTGCTCGATGGCGCGGTCATAGCCGGACACGCGCTCAAGCTCGACATAGAGCCGGTCGCCGAACAGGCTCTTGAGCGCCGAGAGCCGGGTCTCGGCGAGTTCGCGGCGATCCTGTTTCAAGGCAGTGCCGATCGGACCGCGCGGCCCGCCCGTAAGGCAGATCAATCCGTCGGTGTGGCCCTGCAGCATCTCGCTCGTCAGATGCACCGCTTCGCCGGGCGGTGTCTCGAGGTAGACGCGGCTGACCAGCCTGACCAGATTGCCGTAGCCGGCCTCGGTTGCGGCGATCAGGACGACCGGCCGCATCTCCGGTCCTTGCCGCCTGCGGTCGCGCTGGCTGTCGCTCGCCTCGCCGGAAAAGGCGAGGTCGATCTGGCAGCCGATGATCGGCTGGATGCCATCCTTTACCGCCTTCTGGGCGAATTCCAGCGCGCCGAACAGATTGTTGGTGTCGGTGACGGCGATTGCCGGGCATTCGTCCTGCACCGCATGGCCGACGATCTTGCCGAGCTGCAAGGCACCTTCGAGCAGCGAATAGGCCGAATGCACGCGCAGATGAATGAATCGACGCGCCGCCGCCTCCGCCCGCGACGCCTTTGCATAGGCCTCGCGCAGCAAGGGATCGCGTGGAAGTCTTTCATCCGCCATGGTTTTTTCGCGCCGCCTGAAGGGACTCAGTCGATGAAGTTGTATTGTCGAGCGCCGGGTAGCACGAGTCCAGCGCTAGTGATTAGAGCTTTGGAGGTTTAGAGCAACCGCCGAAGCTGCCAATTTCCCCCCTTGTGGGGGAGATGTCCGGCAGGACAGAGAGGGGCGCTGTCCCGCCAACCTCAGGCTACAAACAAAACCCGCCTCGGCGGGCGGGTCGTTGGAGCCGATTAGCACCATAGCCAAATTAATAGCATAGCTGCCGGCACAAAGCAAGAACAAAATACGGCGCGACGGGGAAAAATTCGAGTTGTCCGTCTCCCGAGGGCGTATCCAGAGGATTGCAGGTCGCGTTCCTTCGCGCCCTCCTCTGTCCTGCCGGACATCTCCCCCATGAGGGGGGAGATTGGCCATCATCTCGGCTTTCGCCAATTTCCAACGTTGCAGGAGCGAGCTAGGCCCCGAAGCTGCCAATCTCCCCACTTTAGGGACACTTTAGGGGGAGATGTCCGGCAGGACAGAGGGGCGCGCTGTCCCGCCAACTTCAGACAGAGCGTCGAGGGCGGGTCCAACCTCACGCGAATTCCATGATCACAGCATCGACGGCAAGGCTGTCGCCGGGCTTGGCGTTGAGCTTCGAGACGATGAGGTCGCGCTCGGCGCGCAGCACGTTTTCCATCTTCATCGCCTCGACCACGGCCAGCGTCTCGCCGGCCTTGACCTCCTGCCCCTCGGCAACGGCAATCGACACGACGAGGCCGGGCATCGGGCATAGCAGCATCTTCGAGGTATCCGGCGCCACTTTTTCCGGCATCAGCCTTTCGAGTTCGGCGGTGCGCGGCAGCATGGCGCGGGCTGTCACCGAGATGCCTTTCCAGGCGATGCGGAACCCGTTCAGCACCGGCCTGACTTGCGCCGCGACCTTGCGGCCGCCGACCGTGCCGCGCCAGATGAGATCGCCCGGCCGCCAGTCGGATGCCACCGTCAGCGGTTTGCCGCCGTCGATTGTGAGGTCAAGCTCGATCGGAATGGAAATCATGCCTTCGACGATGGCAACCGAAAGATAATCCCGGCCGATCTTCACCACCCAATCGCGTTTCAAGGCGCCCGAATGCGGCGCCAGCCGCCCGCCCAGCCGGTCGAGTCGGTCGCGGCGCAGCAGTTCGACCGCGGTTGCGATCGCGGCCAGCACCGCGTTTTCTTCGCTGTTCGGCACAATGGGCGCGAAGCCGTCGGGATATTCCTCGGCGATGAACGCCGTCGATAGCCGCCCTTCCCGCCAGCGCGGATGCTGCATCAGCGCCGCCAGGAACGGTATGTTGTGCTCGATGCCGTCGACGACGAAACTGTCCAGCGCTTCCGATATCGCGTCTATCGCCGCCAGCCGTGTCGGCGCCCAGGTGCACAGCTTGGCGACCATCGGGTCGTAGAACATCGAGATTTCCGAGCCTTCGGTAACGCCGGTATCGTTGCGGATGACGATTTCGCCGAATTTTCCCTCTTCCGGCGGCCGGTATTTCGTCAGCCTGCCGATCGACGGCAGAAAGTTGCGATAGGGGTCTTCGGCATAGAGGCGGCTTTCCACCGCCCAGCCGTTCAGCTTGACGTCGCTCTGCTTGATGGCGAGCTTTTCGCCGGCCGCCACGCGGATCATCTGCTCGACCAGGTCGATGCCGGTGACAAGTTCCGTCACCGGATGCTCGACCTGCAGCCGCGTGTTCATTTCCAGGAAATAGAAGTTCTTGTCGCTGTCGACGATGAACTCGACCGTGCCGGCGCTCTGGTAGTCGACGGCCTTGGCCAGCGCCACCGACTGCTCGCCCATGGCTTTGCGGGTCTTGGCGTCGAGGAAGGGGGACGGCGCCTCCTCCACGACCTTCTGGTTGCGGCGCTGGATCGAGCATTCGCGCTCGCCGAGATAGAGCGTGTTGCCATGCGCGTCGGCGAGCACCTGGATTTCGATATGGCGCGGATCGACGATGAATTTTTCGATGAAGACGCGGTCATCGCCGAACGAGCTTTTCGCCTCCGACCGCGCCCGGTCGAAGCCGTCGCGCACCTCTGCCTTGCTCGAGGCGATGCGCATGCCCTTGCCGCCGCCGCCGGCTGAAGCCTTGATCATCACGGGATAGCCGATTTCGCCGGCTATTCTTTCGGCATGGGCGGCGTTTTCGACGACGCCGAGCCAGCCGGGCACCGTCGACACCTTGGCCGCATTGGCGAACTTCTTCGATTCGATCTTGTCGCCCATCGCCTTGATGGCCTTGGGCTTCGGGCCGATGAAGACGATGCCTTCCTGCTCCAGCGCTTCGCAGAAGGATGCCCGCTCGGACAGGAAACCGTAGCCGGGATGCACGGCCTCTGCTCCTGTGGCCTTGCAGGCGGCGATGATCTTTTCCGCGACCAGATAACTTTGCGCAGCCGGCGAAGGCCCGATATGCACCGCCTCGTCGGCCATTTCGACATGCACGGCGTCGCGGTCGGCGTCGGAATGGACCGCGACGGTGGCGATGCCCATCTTGCGCGCCGTCTTGATCACGCGGCAGGCGATCTCGCCACGGTTGGCGACCAGGATCTTTGTGAACATGCAGGCCTCGTCCCTCGGCTGCCCTTCTTTTACGGGCCTCCCGTTTTATGGGCTTCAGGGGGCCGGTCAAGGCAAAGTCGGAGCCTATCCCGCATGCAAATCGGCGGGCGCTGACGAAAATCCGGGGTCAGAACGTCGCTTCGTGCATAGCGCAGAGCTGAATGGTAAGTTAAATCTAACCTGAATTGCAGACTGCCTTGGGAGGATTGCCTGATGAAAACGCGCGCCGCTGTCGCCGTTGCCGCCGGAAAGCCGCTGCAGATCATGGAGGTCGACCTCGAAGGCCCCCGCGATGGCGAGGTGCTGGTCGAGATCAAGGCAACCGGCATCTGCCACACCGACGAGTTCACGCTGTCGGGCGCCGACCCGGAAGGCCTGTTTCCGGCGATCCTCGGCCATGAGGGCGCCGGCATCGTCGTCGACGTCGGCAAGGGCGTCACCTCGGTCAGGAAGGGCGACCATGTCATCCCGCTCTATACGCCGGAATGCCGGCAGTGCCCGTCCTGCCTGTCGCGCAAGACCAATCTGTGCACCGCCATCCGCGCCACGCAGGGACAGGGCTTGATGCCCGACGGCACCTCGCGCTTCTCGATCGGCAAGGACAGGCTGTTCCACTATATGGGCTGCTCGACCTTCTCCAACTTCACCGTGCTGCCCGAGATCGCGGTGGCCAAGGTCAATGCCGACGCCCCGTTCGACAAGATCTGCTACATCGGCTGCGGCGTCACCACCGGCATCGGCGCTGTCATCAACACGGCCAAGGTCGAGCAAGGCGCGACCGCGGTCGTCTTCGGCCTCGGCGGCATCGGCCTCAACGTCATCCAGGGCCTGCGCCTTGCCGGCGCCGACATGATCATCGGCGTCGACCTGAACAACGACAAGAAGGAATGGGGCGAGAAATTCGGCATGACGCATTTCGTCAATCCGAAGGAGATCGACGGCGATGTCGTGGCTCATCTCGTCAACATGACCAAGCGCGGCGCCGACCAGATCGGCGGCGCCGACTACACGTTCGACTGCACCGGCAACACCAAAGTCATGCGGCAGGCGCTGGAAGCGTCGCATCGCGGCTGGGGCAAGTCGGTCGTCATCGGCGTTGCCGGCGCCGGCCAGGAGATCTCGACGCGGCCGTTCCAGCTCGTCACCGGCCGCACCTGGATGGGCACCGCCTTTGGCGGCGCGCGCGGCCGCACCGACGTGCCGAAGATCGTCGACTGGTACATGGCCGGCAAGATCGAGATCGATCCGATGATCACCCACACGCTGAAGCTCGAGGACATCAACAAGGGCTTTGACCTGATGCATGAAGGCAAGTCGATCAGGAGCGTGGTAGTCTATTGAAGGAGGTACTGATCCGGGTTCGGATCCGATATCCGAATTTCAGCGAGTCGCTCAGTATGCAGAGCTGGCAATTCGGCGAACATCTTTGGGTAGCGCTTAGGAATAACAACCGCGTTCGCATCGACCTCGATGAGATCGACCGCGGCAGAGAAGAAATATCGTTTCTCGTGCGCGATACATATCTGAGTAAGGCGCTCAAGGTGGTAGAGCGCGTCAAGCAAGAACACCGTATGGAGAATGAAGCGGTAATCGAAACGGAACCAGCATAGAACCAAGGGAGGAGACAAAAATGCCGGAAAAACTGCATCCTAAAATCGACAATGGACTGCCACGGGAAAAGGCCGATTTTGCCGGCGGCACGCTGGTCTGCGCCTGCACCAGCAACCCGGTCAAGGTGAAGGTCAAGGGCCAGATCGCCCACAACCATGCCTGCGGCTGCACCAAATGCTGGAAGCCGGAAGGCGCGCTGTTCTCGGTCGTGGCGGTTGCCGGTACAAACGACGTGACGGTGACCGAAAACGGCGACAAGCTGAAGATCGTCGATCCGGGCGCGCTGATCCTGCGCCATGCCTGCACCGGCTGCGGCGTCCACATGCACGGCCCGGTCGAGCGCGACCACGCTTTCAAGGGGCTGTCCTTCATTCATCCGGAACGCTTCCAGGAAGACGGCTGGTCGCCGCCGGGCTTCACCGCCTTTGTCTCCTCGATCATCGAATCCGGTGTCGATCCGAGCCGCATGGACGGCATAAGGTCACAGCTGAAGTCGATCGGGCTCGAACCTTATGATTGCCTCAATCCAGGACTGATGGACTATATCGCCACCTGGACGGCCAAGAGATCCGGCGCGTTGCCGGCCTAGTAGCCGCTCGACTATCATCGATCGAGCCGGGCGACGCCGCCCGGCTCTTTCACATTTGGAACAACGATGCCCGCACCTGCTATTCTCGTCGATGCCGACGCTTGCCCGGTGAAGGCCGAGGTCGAAAAAGTCGCCGAGCGGCACGGCATCGTCGTCACCTTCGTCTCCAATGGCGGCTTGCGTCCGTCGCGCGATCCGATGATCCGCAATGTCGTCGTCTCCAAGGGCGCCGATGCCGCCGACGACTGGATCGTCGAAAATGCCCGGTCCAACGACATTGTGGTGACCGCCGATATCCTGCTTGCCGCGCGCGCGGTGGCGCTTGGCGCCCACGTACTTGGTCCGACCGGACGCCCGTTTACGCCCGAAACGATCGGCATGGCGGTGGCAATGCGCGATCTCAAGCAGCATCTGCGCGAGACGGGCGAAAGCAAGGGCTACAATTCGAGCTTCGCGCCGCAGGATCGCTCGCGGTTCCTGGGCGAGCTTGACCGCATCCTACGGGGAGCGCTGAAATCCGCGTCAGCGGACTGAGACCATGGCGACCGGTACCCCGACCAAGATGCCCATGCGACGCCACACGCCGTTCGCGGTGTCGGCCTGCATCGGCGCGGCAGCCTTTGGCGCCGCGCTGGTCTGGCGTGCGCCGCTTGCCTATTCGATCGGCGCCAATGTGTTCTTTGCCGCCTATCTCGTTCTTGTCATCGCCCACATGCCGCGGCTTACCGGCAGCTATCTGCGCAAGAATGCAGGCGACACGGACCTGCCGGTACTGGCCATCTTCGCGGTCACGCTGATTGTCGTCGCTATTGCCATCATTTCGTTGTTTCAATTGATCAACAGAGAGAAGAGCGCGGACACCGTCGAGCTAACGGTGGCGCTGCTGTCTATCCCGCTTGGCTGGTTGACCATCCATGCCATGGCCGCACTTCACTACGCGCATATCTACTGGTTGGATGGCGATGCGATGGATGGCGACACAAAAAAGAAAATTCCGGTCGGCGGCCTCGACTTCCCGGGCGGCAAGCGGCCGGAAGGCTCGGATTTCCTCTATTTCGCCACTGTGATCGGCATGACGGCGCAAACCGCCGACACCAACATCACGACCTCGCAAATGCGCCGTGTCGTGCTTGTGCACTCGATCCTGTCGTTCTTCTTCAACACGGTCATCGTGGCAGCCGCGGTCAACCTCGCCGTCAGCCTCGGCAGTCCGTAATAAATCCGTGATCGGGTGAAACATCGCTTAGGCTGGCGACGTATTGGGAGGAGAAGAGATCTGGACGAGGCCGCGACGAACGCGCGGCCGGAGGGAACAACAAATGGAATCGCTTGCCAGAAACCAAGCCGCCGGAGCAGATACCGCCGCGCCGAGTGATGCGACGCTGATCTATCGCCAGTCGCGCTGGACGCGGCTGACGCATTGGCTGTGGGCGATCGCGCTGTTCTTCATGCTGCTTTCCGGCCTGCAGATCTTCAACGCCCGCCCGCAGCTCTACATCGGCAAGGAGTCGGGTTTTGGCTACAACAACACCGTCTTCGCCATTGGCGCCGAGAATACGGCGACTGGCCCGCGCGGCTATACCGAAATCTTCGGCAAGCGCTTCGATACCACTGGCGTGCTCGGCTGGTCGGGTCCGGCCGGCCAGGAGACCTCCCGTGCCTTCCCGTCCTGGGCGACGATCCCTTCCTATTACGATCTCGGCACCGCGCGCGTCGTTCATTTCTTCTTTGCCTGGGTGCTGACCACCACGCTGCTGGTCTGGCTGGTCGCCAGCCTGATCAACGGCCATTTGCGCCGCGATCTTGCTCCGCGCCTCGATGATTTCAGGCGCTTGCCGCGAGACATTGTCGAGCACGCCAAGCTCAGGTTCCACCACACGCGCGACTACAACACGCTGCAGAAGATGGCCTATGGCGGCGTGCTGTTCGTGCTGCTGCCGCTGATGATCATCACCGGCCTTGCCATGTCGCCGAGCATGGATTCGGTGCTGCCGTTCGTGAATGATTTGCTCGGCGGCCGGCAGACGGCCCGCACCATTCATTTCACGGTGATGCTGCTGCTCGTCGCCTTCTTCATCATCCACATCCTGATGATCCTCGCCGCCGGCCCGATCAACGAGCTGCGCTCCATCATCACCGGCTGGTACCGAACCGACCCGCCGGCGCATGGCGACAAAGCGCCAGAGAGGAGTGCCTGACATGGCGAAATTCGAGATCAGCTCCAAGCTACAGATAAGCCGAAGAAAGTTCCTGACCTCGGCCAGCCTCGGCCTTTCCGGCATCATGCTGTCGGGCTGCGACGCCTTCGACAGCCAGCTGGGCGTCGGCGACAGCCTGCGCAGCTTCCTCGAAAGCGCCAATGGCCTGACCTGGCGGGCGCAGCGACTGCTTGCCGGCGCTGACGCGCTGGCGCCGGAGTTCACCGAGGCCGACATTCGCCAGCCACAGCGGCCGAACGGTGTCACCGCACCGGACGACGATTTCTACAAGGGCCTGCTCGCCAGCGATTTCGCCGACTGGCGGCTGGAGGTTTCAGGCCTGGTCGAAAAACCGCTGTCGCTGAGCCGCGAGCAGCTGATGAACATGCCGAGCCGCACCCAGATCACCCGTCACGACTGCGTCGAAGGCTGGAGCTGCATTGCCAAATGGACCGGCACGCCGCTGTCGCTGGTGCTCGATCAGGCAGTGGTCAAGCCGCAGGCGCGCTACGTCATGTTCCACTGCCTCGATACGATCGACCGCAGCCTTGCCGGCGACATCAAATATTACGGCTCGATCGACCTGGTCGATGCCCGCCATCCGCAGACGATCCTTGCCTATGGCCTCAACGGCAAGCCATTGCCGGTCGAGAACGGCGCGCCGCTGCGCGTCCGCGTCGAGCGCCAGCTCGGCTACAAGATGCCGAAATACCTCTACAAGATCGAGCTGGTCGACGGCTTCGCCAATCTCGGCGGCGGCAGAGGCGGCTATTGGGAGGACAATGGCTACGACTGGTACGGCGGCATCTGACCGAAACCTGACCCAAGCTTCATCTAACTGTCGTCGTCGCTGTCGTCGCCGTCGCTGCGCAGGGCCGGATTCAGGTCAGGATTATCGTCAGGGGTGACAAGCTTGCCCAGCCCGTGCGGTCCCTGGTAGTTGCCGTGGGTATCGAAGTTGGGGTTGCCCTGATTGTCGAATTGCGGCGTCGGATCGATCGATTGGTCGTAACGGCGCGGGCGCGGCTTCGGATAGTAATTATCGGAATGATGGCGATGCGAATTGCCGTTGTCGAGAATGGCGCCTACCACGCCGCCGACGATAATGGCTGCGGCGACGTCGCCAGCAGAGGGATTGCGGTCGGGGCCGGCGACTGCGAATTCGGCCGAGCAACCATTGTCGACCCAGATGCCGCCGCCGTCATAGCCCCAGCTTCTACCGTATACGCAACGCGCCTTCGAAAGCCTGGAGGTCAACTGCACGCCGCGGCGCGTATCGACCCCGCAATAGGAATAGCGGTAATCGGCGCTGGAGCAGACCACGCGTTTTGCCCCCGCAGCCTGCGCTGCCGCCGGCAGCAGCGAAAGCTTCGCCGGATTGCCCAGGATGCAAACCAGGAACATCATCGAACCGGTAACCGTCATCCGTGTCGACATCGCAACTCTCCATCAGGGTCCGCTATCGACAGAATGGCACCTCTGTGTAAATCTGACAACCGGACGGGCTCAGCGAGGTTATATTAATGCGCGCTAAGATGATCGCCACAACTATACTTGCCCTTTCTGCCTGGTTGGCTTTGTCGCTGCTGCCGGCCCGGGCGGACGACAGCCTCAAGCGCATCATCGACCAGAAGGCACTGACGATCGGCGTGGCGCTCAACCCGCCATGGATCCTCAAGAAGGCCGACGGGAAGTTGGCCGGCTATGATGTCGACCTGACCAGTGCGCTGGCGTCTGATCTCGGCGTCGACCTGAAGCTGGTCGAGGTGCCCTGGAACGACCTCAAGACAAGACTGCTCAAGGGTGATTTCGACATGATCGCGGCGGGCTACGCCAGCACGCCGGAACGCGCACGCGAGGTGGTGTTCTCCAACCAGACCGGTACCGCCGATATCCGTATGGTTGCGACGATCGCCAGCCTTGGGAAAAGGCCGGGAAAGGCAGTGGCGGCGCCGGGATACAAGATCGCCGTGCTGTCCAATTCCACCGATGAAGCCGCCGCGAAGGAAGCTTTTCCCAAGGCGACCATCCTGTCTTTCGACAATACCTCAGATGTTTTCGCCGCGATCATCGGCGGCGACGCACAGGCGATGGTCGCGACGTCGCCGACGCCGCAGATGGCCGCCAGGCTCTATGACGCGAAGTTGACGATGGTGGGCGGCCCGCTGTTGCGGACGCCGGAAGCGTTTGCGATGCGCCCGGACGATGTCCGCCTCATCCAATACGTCAACAACTGGATCGGCGCGCGCACCGCCGACGGCACCATAGGCGGCGTGCGCCGCTACTGGTTCGGCAGCTTCAAATGGATGTCGCGGTTCGACACCAGCGCCAAGCCGGAGCCCGCCAAGCAATAGCGTCGCGCGACCGCTTATGCGACCGTGTCGATCAGCGACCGTATTTCAGCGACAGTGGCGCGCTCGCTCCATGATCGTCGGATTCAGCTGTTTCACGGCCGCAAAATTCGCTTTGGCCCCCGTGGCCGGCATGTGCTAGCGTTGCCAGATGAAAAGTCGTTCCCCCAAATTAGATCGCTCGCCAAAGAGCGGACACTATGTCCTGACGAGCAGTCGAGGCGCCAAAATCAGCGCCGTCGAAGGTATGAAGCTAAGTCCACGCATGGCGCATATCCTTGAGCAAAGCTCGCAGCGTGGGCTGAGCGGTGATGAGCGACGCAAGCTCATCAAAGAACAGGCGCGCAAGAAGTAGCGGACCTTGGTCTATGCCGCCGAATCCGATCCTCTGTGCTATCCGGGCACGACCGTCCTTCGCAACCTCCTCGACATTCATGATCAGTCCGAGCTCGACGAGTTTGAGCTCGCTCTGTTTCTGACCCGGGCCGATGAGGCTTTTCCAGCTGGTGATCTGGATTATCCGCACTATCTGGCACTGCATCGTCACCTGTTTCAGGACGTCTATGCGTGGGCCGGTGAACCGCGCACCATCCGCATCGGCAAGGGCGGTAACTGGTTTTGCTACCCCGAGTACATCGATGCCGAGATGCAGCGGGTTTTCGGAGAACTCTCAGCCGCCGGCCATTATTCCGGCACATCAGCCGAGGTCTTTGCAGCTGGCGCAGCACACGTTCTTGCTGAGATCAATGCGATACACCCCTTCCGAGAAGGCAACGGCCGCACTCAGCTGGCGTTTCTGGCGATATTAGCCGACAACGCCGGCCATGGTTTCGACGATGACGAACTGGATCGCGATCGGGTCATGAAGGCCATGATCTCAAGCTTTTCCGGCGACGAAGCCCCACTCACGCGCCTGATTCAGGACATTGTCGCTTAAGGGCTGTCTACCGATCCTGGCTGATGTTGCCTGTCCTCGGAAAGGTTAATGCGCTGCCGTCGGCTGTAATCAGTCGCTAGAGATGCACTTGAGCCTGTCCAGTTAATTGGCTGCCTGTCCGTTCGCATCGCTTCAGGGTTGGCAGTGACGCTCGGTTGCTCGTGAAAGGCTCACGCAACCTTGTCGATCAGCGGCTTGAGCGCCGGATGGATTTCCGGCGAGGCGTGCTTGATCAGCGTCAGCAGCGCGCGCTCGTTCTCATGCAGCGGCCGGTCGCCGATGTGTTCAGCGAGCCATTTGGCCTCGCCGGCATCGACCGTCTCGGCGCGGCGGGCCAGAGCCTCGGCTGCCTTGTTCTTGGACTCCCACTCGGCTTCGATATCGCCGGGTGAGCGATAGGCTTCCATGATGCCGGACAGGCCGCCCGATACCATGCGGCTGAAGAACCCGCCGATCTCCGGATCGGCCTGCTCGAAGAACGAATCCCGGCGCAGCGCCACGTCGCGCACCGGCGGTTCGTAGCCGGCCGAACACATGACGAAATTGGCGATCGCCTTGACGAACAGATCGTTCCAGGACGGATCGTTGTCGCCCGCCGCTGTCCGCTCGTTGATCTCGAACAGCACCTCGGCCTCGGCGCGGCTGATGGCGATGTTGCCATCGCCGCCGTAGGCGTAAAGGATGCGGCGCAACAGCTCGACCTCAGCCTTGGCAATCGACCCAGGGATAAGCCTGCCGCCGGTCATCAGCGGCCCCTTGCCGTCCACGACCGCATGAGCGACCTGCTCCAGCGCATAGCTGGAAAGCGTGCTCGGCGATGATTTGGCAACTTCCAGCACATGCACCAGCAGCTCGAGTTCGGTCTGGCTGTCGACCATGCCGTCGCGCGAAATCGTCCGGATCAGCCAGTCGGCATTGTCTTGCGAAACATAGCCCGCCGGCTTTTCCTGGTGGACGATGAAATCGGTGACGGCCTCGACGAAAAACTCAAGCCATTCTGCGCATTTGTCCCTCGCCGTTGCATCCAGCGCAAACAGCGCCTCGGCCTCGCCGCGCGTTACCACGCCGTCGCCGAACACTTCGCCGCGCAGCATGACCACGTCTTCCGCCGTGATCCGATTTTTCGAGGTCAGCCCGGCCACCGGCGCGCTCATGATCAATTCGCCCATTTTGTTCCCCGCCCGCCGCCGGTAATTGCCGGCCCTTATGCGGTATATCGGCAAGGTCTTGAGAAACCGGCAAGCGGCGTGGTTAGCGAAGGCTTGCCTGTAAAGAAGGCCCGCAGAAGACTTGGCGTAAAAATGTCGCCGGCAGGTGACAAGGTGTCGTCCACGGGCTATGGATGACGAGTCGAGGGCTCCTGACCGAGTCCTACCTGTTTGTGGGAGAGAGCAGCGAGAGCTGCCGCCGAAGGGGAAATCGCCCGAAATCTCTCAGGCAAAAGAACCGTAGACGGGAAAGACACTCTGGAAAGTCGGGGCTTGCCCCCGCGCCGAAGGTGTAAGCGCTGCCGACAGAGTTACGGGGCGCGAGTCTCTCAGGCTTCAGACAGAGGGGCACGGACTGGTCGCCATTCGCGGCCGCTTGCGTGCGACTCTGGAGATGACATGACGGGCGACGATACCAAACACCTTCCCCTCGAAGATCTGCACATGGCAGCTGGTGCGCGCTTTGGCGCCTTCGCCGGCTGGTCGATGCCGCTGACCTATCCGGCCGGCGTGATGAAGGAGCACCTGCACAGCCGTGAGCGTGCCGGCCTGTTCGACATCTCGCACATGAAGCTGTTCGAAATCAGCGGCCCGGGCGCAGCACCGCTTCTGAACCGCGCCTGCCCGTTCGATGCCGGCGCGCTGAAGATTTCCCAGTCCAAATACACGTTCTTCCTCAATGAGGCGGCCGGCATTCTGGACGATCTGATCGTCACCAGGCTCGGCGCCGAGCGCTTCATGATGGTCGCCAATGCCGGCAACGCCGCCGCCGACGAAAAGCATCTGCGCGCACTGGCCAAAAATTTCGATGCAGAGGGCGATTTCGATGTAAAAGTGGATGCGCTCGACCGCGTCTTCCTGGCCATACAGGGCCCCGAGGCGTGGGCTGCCCTTTCCCGCGCCGGCATCGAGACCGGTTCGCTGGTGTTCATGCACGGCATCGAGCCGCGCGAAAAATGGTTCATGAGCCGGTCCGGCTATACCGGCGAAGACGGCTTCGAGATCGGCCTGCCGGAAGCGGATGCAAGAAACCTCGTCGCCAGGCTGCTCGAGGACGAGCGGGTGATGTGGGTCGGCCTTGCCGCCCGCGACAGCCTGCGGCTCGAAGCCGGACTGTGCCTGCACGGGCTGGACATCACGCCGGAGATCGATCCGGCCAGCGCCGGGCTGATGTGGGCCATCCCCAAGGAGGTTCGCGCCTCTGGCGCCTTCATCGGCGCCGATGCGCTGCGCGCCATCCTGGAGCGTGGTCCGGCGCAAAAACGCGTCGGCCTGAAGCCGGAAGGCCGCCAGCCGGTGCGCGCCGGTGCTGCCCTTTTCGATGCTGACGGCAACCCTGCCGGCCATGTCACCTCAGGCGGCTTCGGCCCCTCGGCCGGTCATCCGGTCGCCATGGGCTACGTCCAGACGCCGCTTGCCAAATCCGGCGCAAAACTGTTCGCCGATGTCCGCGGGACGAAAATCCCGGTCGACATCCACCCCTTGCCCTTCACGCCCCATCGCTACCGCAAAGGATGATTTCAATGGCAAAGACCTATTTCACCGAAGATCACGAATGGCTGCGCGTCGAGGGCGGCATCGCCACGGTCGGCATCACCGATTACGCGCAGCAGCAGCTCGGCGATCTCGTCTTCGTCGAACTGCCGGAGCCGGGGAAGAAGCTGGCCAAGGGCGACACCGCCGTGGTGGTCGAATCGGTCAAGGCCGCATCGGACGTCTACGCGCCGGTCGACGGCGAGATCACCGAGGCCAACACCTCGCTGTCATCGGATCCTTCACTCGTCAATTCGGCGGCAACCGGCGACGGCTGGTTGTGGAAGATGAAGCTGGCCAATGAGCGCCAACTCGACGGACTCCTCGATGAAGCCGCTTACAAAGCCCATATTGGTTGATAGCAGGACCAGGAAGATGACCGCAGCACCCTACCCCTTCTCGGCTCGCCATATCGGCCCGGGCCTCCATGACGTCAGAGCCATGCTGGCGACGATCGGCGTTCCTTCGGTCGAGACCCTGATCAGCCAGGCAGTGCCGAAGTCGATCCGGCTCGACCGGCCGCTGGCCCTGCCCGCGCCCGCAACCGAAGCGGAAGCGCTGGCCGAGCTCGCGGCGACGATGGCAAAGAACACGGTGCAGAAGAGCTTCATCGGTGCCGGGTATCATGGCGTCCACGTGCCGCCGGTGATCCAGCGCAACCTGTTCGAGAACCCGGCCTGGTATACGGCTTACACGCCTTACCAAGCCGAGATCAGTCAGGGCCGGCTGGAGATGCTGTTCAACTTCCAGACACTGGTGACGGAACTGACCGGCCTGCCGGTGGCATCGGCCTCGCTGCTCGACGAGGCGACGGCGGTGGCCGAAGCGGTTGGCATCGCGCTGCGCCATCATCGCGACAAGCGCACCAAGGTGGCACTGGCCGGCACGCCGCACCCGCAGACGCTGGACGTCGTGCGCACCCGCGCCGAGCCGCTCGGCATCGAGGTCGACGGCGAGGTGATCGACGACAACACCGCCGCCCTGCTGGTCTCCTGGCCCGATACATTCGGCGTCTACGGCGACCACAAGGCAGCGATCGACAGGGCCCGTGCTGCCGGCGCGCTGGTCGTCTTCATCGCCGACCCGCTTGGCCTGACGCTGACCGATGCGCCGGCCAGGCTTGGCGCCGACATCGCCGTCGGCCCGATGCAGCGTTTTGGCGTGCCGATGGGCTTTGGCGGGCCGCACGCCGCCTATTGCGCCGTCTCCGACAGGCTGACGCGGCTGATGCCCGGCCGGCTCGTTGGCCAGTCGACGGATAGCAAGGGCCGTCCTGGTTATCGCCTCGCTTTGCAGACACGCGAACAGCATATCCGCCGCGACAAGGCGACGTCCAACATCTGCACCGCACAGGCGCTGCTCGCCAATATGGCGACGGCCTACGCGATCTGGCATGGCCCTGCCGGGCTGCAGGCGATTGCCGGCCGCGTCCACACGCTGGCCAACCGCCTGGCTGCCGGCCTCAAGGCAGCGGGCGTTTCGGTGGTCGGCGACAGCCATTTCGACACGGTGACCGTGAAAGTGAAGGGCAGAGCCGGCGCGATTGCCGCCGCCGCAGAAAAGACCGGCCGGCTGCTGCGCGTCATCGACGCCGACCATGTCGGCATCAGCTTCGACGAGACCTCCACCGAGGCCGATCTGGAGGCGATCGCAGCACTTTTCGGCGCCAAGGCCGGCGTTGCCGCCGGCAGTTCCATGCCAGGAAAACCGCGCGGCAAGGAGTTTCTCACCCAGCCCGTCTTCCGCGAAAACCACTCGGAAACCGACATGATGCGCTTCCTGCGCCGGCTGGCCGACAAGGACCTGGCGCTCGACCGCGCCATGATCCCGCTCGGCTCCTGCACCATGAAGCTCAACGCCGCCGCCGAAATGATGCCGGTGAGCTGGCCTGATGTCGCCAACCTGCATCCCTTCGCCCCGGCCAACCATTCGACAGGCTATCGCGCCATGATCGACGAGCTGGAAGGCTGGCTGGCCGAGATCACCGGCTTCGACGCGGTGACCCTGCAGCCCAATGCCGGCAGCCAGGGCGAATATGCCGGGCTGCTCGCCATTCGCGGCTATCATCTGTCGCGCGGCGAAGGCCATCGCACCATCTGCCTGATCCCGTCCTCGGCGCATGGCACCAATCCGGCAAGTGCGGCCATGGCTGGCATGAGCGTCGTCGTCGTGCGCTGCACCGAGGACGGCAATATCGACATGGCCGACCTGCAGGCCAAGGCGGCCGAGCATGCGCACAACCTCGCGGCGCTGATGTTCACCTACCCTTCGACGCATGGCGTCTTCGAGGAAGGCGCGCGCGACCTTTGTGCCCTCGTCCACAGCCATGGCGGCCAGGTCTATTTCGACGGCGCCAATCTCAACGCGCTGGTCGGCCTCGCCCGTCCCGGCGATATCGGCGCCGATGTCTGCCACATGAACCTGCACAAGACCTTCTGCATCCCGCATGGCGGCGGCGGCCCCGGTGTCGGCCCGATCGGCGTCAAGGCGCATCTGGAGCCATATCTGCCCGGCCACGTCACCGAAGGCTCGGCCCATGCCGTGGCGGCGGCACCGTTCGGCAGTGCCTCCATCCTGCCGATCACCTGGATGTATATTCGTATGATGGGCGCTTCCGGCCTGAAGCAGGCGACCGAGACGGCGATCATCTCCGCCAACTATGTGGCGACGCGGCTCGGCGAGCATTTCCCCCTGCTTTACAAAGGGCGCAACGGACGCGTTGCGCATGAATGCATCCTCGACACCCGCGCGCTCAAAGACAGCGCCGGCATCAGCGTCGACGATATCGCCAAGCGGCTGATCGACTATGGTTTCCATGCACCGACCATGTCGTTCCCGGTGGCCGGCACACTGATGGTGGAGCCGACCGAGTCCGAGCCCAAGCGCGAGCTGGATCGCTTCTGCGAGGCGATGATCGCCATAGCCGGCGAGGCAGCCAAGGTGGCGAAGGGCGAATGGCCGTTGGCCGACAATCCTCTAGTCAATGCGCCGCACACCGCCGCCGAGGCGTTGGCCGGCCAGTGGACCCATCCCTATTCGCGCCTGGAGGCGGCCTACCCCGCCGGCGATGCCGACACGGCGGCAAAATACTGGCCGCCGGTGTCGCGCATCGACAATGTCGCCGGCGACCGCAACCTTGTCTGCTCCTGCCCGCCGCTGTCGGAATATCTGGGTGCGGCGGAATAGATCATGATCCCGAAAAGTGGAATCCGGTTTTCGGACAAGATCATGGGTCTAACAAGAAGATAGAAACCTCAATCAGGCAGAACGCAAGGCCGGCCCGTCGGCCTTGCTCGCCCGGTCCCGGACGACGACGCGATTTCGCCCGGCGCGCTTTGCCGCATAGAGTGCTGCGTCGGCTTCGGCCAGCACATCGTCGAGACCGGTGCCGTTTGTTCCGCCAAAGCCGATGCCGCCGCTGACTGTGCTTCGCAACGGACCGAGCTGGGTGGCCACGACTTCCGTGCCGAAGGCGACGCTGATCTTGCTCGCAATGTCATAGGCCTTCTCTTCCGTCATCCGCGACATGACGAGCACGAATTCCTCGCCGCCCAACCGGAAGGCGTCGACGCCGGTCCGGGCGTATTTCCTGATGATGGCGGCAAAGCGGCACAGAACCTGGTCGCCGACCGGGTGACCAAATACGTCGTTCGTCCTCTTGAAATGGTCGAGGTCGAACATGGCAACGGACATGAACGGACCGAAGACCCGCTCGCCGTAGAGTGCCGTCAACGCCCGCCGATTCATCAGCCCGGTCAATGGATCGGTCATCGTCTCGGCCTTCAATTCGATCTGCGCCTGCAAATGATGCAGGGAGAGCGTCAATGCGCCGAGCCCGGTCATGCAGGCGACGGCCACGACGGAATTCACCCGCTCGGCCCAATTGTCCGGTGCTACACCGAGCACCCATTGGCCCGTGACCAGCAGGACCGCGCCGCAAAGTCCGAACGACAGCGCACAGACGCCGCTCAGGAACGAGACGACCAGCAATATCCGGCGATCGTGACCACCCTCAATCCAGAACATCGCCCCGATGAGCGAGAGCAGCGCCGTTACCGTCGCGTAGGTGACAATAAAGCCGACACCATCAAACCCGAGATACGTCGCGCCCGCGCAAACAGCCATCGCAACCAAGGTCGGCAAGATGGCGCGCCTGTAGTCGCCTGTGCCGAGATATTGCATAGCCGACAGGCAGATGATCAGGAAGCCGAGGCTGAGAAGCACAAGCACGATCTGGCAAAGCCAGGCGCTTGGATCCCTGGTGTAATGCCAGAACAACACGACATGTGCGACCAGCACGAGAATGCCGCAGGCCACCGTCAGCACAAAGCGTGCCTTTGGCGCGGTGAACCAGATCGCAAACATGGTGATGCTAAGGCACGTGCCCGACAGCGCCGCCGCGAGCAGGAGCGAACTGTAATCCAACATGCTTAAGCGACAGCCTCTTGAAGGTTCCACTGCATTCTAGGTCAGCGACAGTTCGCGGATATCGTTTTTCAGCCAACCTTGCGGCGTAACCTTCGGACAAGGTTTACAAAGCGTCGATGCTCCACCCTCGACCCCATTTCCGCCGCTTGGCTGTCGAATGGTTTTGCAGTAAGAGGCCCTATCCTCGAACGTAACAGGAACCTCCGTCGCCTGCCCACAAAAAGCGTGGCAGTATCGGGTGGTGATTCGCAGCATCGGAATCCAGGACCGGCATGGACGACAATAACGATCTTTTCGCCAAATTGGACAAGCAGCCGCAACCGGCTCGCGCCGCCGCGCGCCCGGCCGACCCGCTGGTGCAGGCGGCGAAGCGGCCGGCGCCCCGCGACGCCAGCGAGAGCTACAGTGCCGCCGATATCGAAGTGCTGGAGGGGCTGGAGCCGGTGCGCCGCCGCCCGGGCATGTACATTGGCGGCACCGACGACAAGGCGATGCACCATCTGTTCGCCGAGGTCATCGACAATTCGATGGACGAGGCGGTCGCCGGCCATGCGACCTTCATCGATGTCGAGCTTTCCGCCGACGGATACCTGTCCGTAACCGACAACGGCCGCGGCATTCCGGTCGATCCGCACCCGAAATTCAAGAAGCCGGCGCTCGAACTCATCATGACGACGCTGCATTCAGGCGGCAAGTTCGACAGCAAGGTTTACGAGACGTCCGGCGGCCTGCACGGTGTCGGCGTTTCCGTGGTCAACGCGCTGTCCGACCATCTCGAGGTCGAGGTCGCGATTGGGCGCAAGCTCTATCGCCAGCGCTTCTCGCGAGGCGTTCCGGTGACCGGCCTGGAGCAGCTCGGCGAGGTGCACAACCGCCGCGGCACGAAGATCCGCTTCCATCCAGACGAGCAGATTTTCGGCAAGGGTGCTGCTTTCGAGCCGGCGCGGCTCTACCGCATGGCGCGGTCAAAGGCCTATCTGTTCGGCGGTGTCGAAATCCGCTGGACCTGCGATCCCTCGCTGATCAAGGAAAAGGACACGACGCCGGCCAAGGCAGAATTCCATTTTCCGGGCGGCCTCAAGGACTATCTGAAAGCCTCGCTCGGCGACGAATTCCAGGTGACCCGTGAAATGTTTGCCGGCAAGAGCGAGAAGCAGGGCGGTCACGGTTCGCTCGAATGGGCGGTGACCTGGTTCGGCGGCGACGGTTTTATCAATTCCTATTGCAACACCATCCCGACCGCGGAGGGCGGCACGCATGAGGCCGGCTTCCGCAACGTCCTGACGCGCGGCTTGCGCGCTTATGCCGACCTGGTCGGCAACAAGCGCGCCTCGATCGTCACTTCCGAGGATGTGATGATCTCGGCGGCAGGCATGCTGTCGGTGTTCATCCGCGAACCGGAATTCGTCGGCCAGACCAAGGACAGGTTGGCGACGATCGAGGCGATCCGCATCGTCGAAAGCGCTATCCGCGACCCGTTCGACCATTGGCTGGCCGACAATCCGCAGGAAGCTTCGAAACTGCTCGAATGGGTGATCGCGCGCGCCGACGAGCGGGTGCGCCGCCGCCAGGAAAAGGAAGTGTCGCGCAAGAGTGCGGTGCGCAAGCTGCGCCTGCCCGGCAAGCTCGCCGACTGCACGCAGAATGCCGCCGCCGGTGCCGAGCTGTTCATCGTCGAGGGCGATTCGGCCGGCGGTTCGGCAAAGCAGGCGCGCGACCGCGCCAGCCAGGCGGTGCTGCCTCTGCGCGGCAAGATCCTCAACGTCGCCAGCGCCGGCAACGACAAGCTTGCCGCCAACCAGCAGATATCCGACCTCATCCAGGCGCTTGGCTGCGGAACGCGCTCGAGATACCGCGACGAGGACCTGCGCTACGATCGGGTCATCATCATGACCGATGCCGACGTCGACGGCGCCCATATCGCCTCGCTGCTGATCACCTTTTTCTATCAGGAGATGCCAAGCCTGGTCCGCGGCGGCCATCTCTATCTGGCGGTGCCGCCGCTGTATTCGATCCGGCAAGGCGGCAAGGTCGCCTATGCCCGCAACGATGCACACAAGGACGAACTCCTGCGCACCGAATTCACCGGGCGCGGCAAGGTCGAAATCGGCCGCTTCAAGGGGCTGGGCGAAATGATGGCCGCCCAGCTCAAGGAAACCACCATGGACCCGAAAAAGCGCACGCTGCTCAGGGTCGACGTTATCGATGCCGAGGCAGCGACCAAGGATGCGGTCGACGCATTGATGGGGACCAAGCCCGAGGCCCGTTTCCGGTTCATCCAGGAACGCGCGGAATTCGCCGAGACGGAAGTGCTGGATATCTGAGCTCCCGCCGCTAGCTTGGCCTTCTGAGCTGGAGACGAGCCATTGACCTGGGCGCGGCTGAAGGACGATATCGGCACGCGGATCGCTGGCCTGACACGGCCGACGCGCTCGGACTGGATCTTTGCCCTGCGCACCGTTTCGGCCGGCCTCATCGCGATTTTGGCCGCCTATGCGCTGAAGCTCGACCACCCGCAATGGGCGATGATGACGGTGTTCATCGTCGCACAGCCGGTCGCCGGCATGGTGCTGGCGAAGGGGTTTTATCGTCTCCTCGGCACGCTTGCCGGCGCGCTGGCGGCGATCGGGATTACCACTGTTTTCGATGCCAACCCCTGGTTGCTGGTTGCAGTTCTTGCCGTCTGGATCGGCATCTGCTCGCTGGTCTCGTCGCTGCTACGCAATCCGGAAGCCTATGGCGCGGCGCTTGCCGGCTACACCGCGATGATCATCGGCCTGCCGGCTTTCGGCCAGCCGCACCTCGTCATCGATCTCGCCGTGGCGCGCTGCGCGGAAATCGTGCTTGGTATCGTCTGCGCTGCGCTGACCAGCCGGCTGATCCTGCCGAAACTGGCCGCCGACGCCATCATCTCAAGACTGAAACGCAGCATTCTCGACCTGGCGGCCTATGCGGACGGCGCTTTTTCCGGCGGCGATGCGGAAAAGCTTGCCGGGCTGCACCGCAAGCTGATCGGCGACGTCCAGACGCTCGGCGAGATGCGCACCTACGCAAGGCTGGAGGGGCCGAGCCTCGCCACCCGCGCCTATCCGGTCCGGCGTACCATCGGCCAGCTTCTGTCGGCCCTGTCGGCGGCGCGTGCGCTGCATGCCCACGCCGCGCCGAAGAATGCAGCCCTCATCCCAGTTCGCGCCGAGTTGCAGGCCGTTGTCGGCGAACTGGTAGCCAAGCCGGGCGCGCTGGACGATACGGCGCCCTGGGTGGCGCGGCTCGACGCAATCGCCGGCAAGGCGCGACAGATGCCTGACGTCGCGGCCGGGCAAGACATTGACTGGGCTGGCACTGTCACCCGCCTAACCATTGCCGCCGACTTCGCCGAGGCCATGCAGCAAGTGCTGCGCGGCCTCGATGCACTCCGCTCTCCCCGTGCCAGTCGCGAACGGCGGCAGCCAGCGCTGGTGGTGCACCGCGATTACCGTGCGGCATCGCGCAATGCCGTGCGCGCAGCAATCGCCACGCTCCTGGTCGCCGGCTTCTGGCTGGCGACGAAATGGTCGGACGCGACCGGCACGGTCATTCTGGTCGCCGTTGTCTCCAGCTTGTTCGCCGCGCGCGCCGATCCGATCCGGTCGGCATGGAACTTCTTCGAGGGCACGTTGCTCGCCCTGCCGTTCGCGTTTGTGGTCGGGCAGATAGCACTTCCAGCGCTGCCGGGCTTTGGCTGGTTCGCGGTTTTCGTCGTCCCGATCCTGGTGCCAGCGGCACTGGGCATGGCCAATCCGCGTTACGTCGGCGTGGCAACGGCCTTTGCCATCAATTTCCTCGCCTTCCTCAGCCCACATCAGGTCATGACCTACGATCCGGAGCCGTTCCTCGCCAATTCGGCAGCGGTCCTGGTCGGCATTCTTCTGGCGATCGGCGTCTTCGCCACCGTGCTGCCCGCCGACCCTTGGGTTACAGTCAACCGCATCCTGCAAACCATGCGCGAAGATCTTGCCCGCCTTTGTCTGCACGACCGCCTGCCGCGGCGATCGGCCTTCGAAAGCCTTGCCTACGACCGGATCAACCAGTTGATGCCACTGCTGCAGAACGCCGGCAAGAAAGGCGACGCGGTTCTCGGCGGCGGCATAGCTGCCGTTACCGTCGGCCTCGAAATCCTACGGCTGCGCAACGCGCAGCAAAGTTCCGCGATCCCGCCTGAAACAGCACTTTCCATCGCCAATTTCCTGCGCGGTCTGGCACGCGAACTGCTGTTCAGGCGTCCCGGCGAGCCGCAGACGGCGACCGTCGCAGTCGCCAGGCAGTATGCAGCAGGCATCGCGGAGCGCAGCGTCGCGGCCGAAATGCTGCAGATCGCCGCCTCGCTGCGCATCATTGCCGCCGCGATCGAGGATTTTCCGGATTTTTTCGCGAAGGACCGGGTTTAGGCAGCGGCGATCGCCAGCGCGTGCCCGCGTGCGTTCTCGCGCAGCGCGTCGAGATGGATCGATTTGACCAGCCCGGCGAGATCGCCTTCGGCGGACTGTCCGCCCAATTCCTTCAGCATCAGCCAGCTCACTTCCTGGACGCCGGCGAGGCGTTTGCCGTTGGCGACCTCGCGCCAGACCTTCAGCGCGCGCAGAATGATGGCGTGGGTGGCGGCGGCAAGCCCGGCGCTGCGGAACAGTGCCTGCAACGCTATGTCATGCCCGCCGGCCAGCAGTGCTCTCACCCGTTGTTCGGACTGTTGGCTGAGCGCGACCAGCGCCGAACCAAAGAAGTCGACCTTGCCGTGCGCAATGGTGCGGACGACGAAGCTTGCGGTCAGGTCGCCGCGCAGGCGCAGATGTTCGACAAGTGCGGTATGTTCCTCTGTCCGCGTGCCTTCGATCAGCGTCACCGAAGCCTTGATGCAAGCATCGCGCGTGACGCGCTCGGCCCTGGCGGCGCCCATCAGCGCCAGCACCAGCGGCGACCCCTTGAGCATCTCCCCGAGCTTGACCAGCAGCGTATGCCGGCAATCGGCGGGCAGCCGGGTGTCGGCGATCAGCGCCTCGCGCACCAGAGGCAGATGGCCGTGCCGCTCGGCCATGCGGCGAAAGCTGACGGATGCGATGTCGGCGCCGCTGTTGGCGAGCAGCGTGGCGCAGGCTTCCGGCTCGCCGATCTCGGCGATCGCCGCCGCAACCGACATCGAGACGCGTGGCCGGTCGGCGATCACCTTCTGCGTCGCCTTCTGGCCGCCGGCAACCCGATCGATCAGGTCGGCATCGGTGAGCAGCGGCGAGCGCGCCAGCACCAAGGCTGCGACTTCCGGCTGGTCCGAGGCCAGCGCGCTGACGATCTGCGGCGGCGCATGATGGCTCATGGAAAGCGCGTCGGCGATCGCCGCCCGCACCTTCGACGATACGTCATCGAGCAGCAACGTCAGCGCCGCCTCGGCAGCGCAGCGGTCCTCGAAAGGCAGCTCCGAGTCGACATAGGCGCGAGCCAGCGCGCTTGCCGCCGCAGCACGCTCCGACACCTTCGCCGTATGGATCCATTTCAGGAAATGCGAAACGACCATGTCGCCTGCTTACGCCCCTTGCCAGAACGCTTCTGACCCTGGCGGAGACCGTAGGCACAAATGGTTTACGAACGGTTCACCATGTTCGTTAACTGGCTTGCGAGCCCGGTATGCAACGCCTATCAACCCTTAAGCAGCGGAGGAGATCGACAATGGCCGGACTTTACCTTGAGGAGTTCGTTCTCGGCCATGTGTTCAAGCACACGCTGCGCAAGACCGTGACCGAAAGCGACAATATGCTGTTTTCGGTGATGACGCTGAACCCGCAGCCGCTGCACATCGACTTCGACTTCGCGGCGAAGAGCGAATGGGGCAAGCCGCTGGTCAATTCGCTGTTCACGCTTGGCCTGATGATCGGCATCTCGGTCAATGACATCACCGTCGGCACCACCATCGCCAATCTCGGCATGAAGGAGACAGTGTTTCCGCACCCCGTCTTCCACGGCGACACCATTCGCGTCGAGACCACGGTGGTTTCGGTGCGCGATTCCAGGTCGAAACCGGACCGCGGTATCGTCGAGTTCGAGCACCGCGCCTATAACCAGAACGATGTGCTGGTTGCCAAATGCACGAGGCAAGCCATGATGATGAAAAAGGCATAGCCGATGCGTTCTCTGCTCTTCGTTCCTGGCGATTCGGAAAAGAAGCTGGAGAAGGGCTTTGGCGTAGGCGCCGACGTGGTCATCGTCGACCTCGAGGATTCGATTGCCGCGCAGAACAAGGGGTTGGCGCGCGACACAGCGGCGCGTTTTATCGCCGAGCACAGGCACCGGACCAGCTCCGCGATCTATGTGCGCGTCAACGATCTTTCGACCGGACTGACCGACGACGATCTGGCGGCGCTCGTGCCGGTGAAACCAGACGGCATCATGCTGCCTAAGTCGAACAGCGGACTGGATGTCCAGCATCTCTCGGCCAAGCTCAGGGTGCACGAAGCCGAAGGCGGCCTGCCGGATGGCGCGATAAGGATCCTGCCGATCATCACCGAAACGGCCGCAGGCGTCTTGGCCGCAGCGACCTACGCCCGTGCAAGCGCGCGGCTTGTCGGCGTCACCTGGGGGGCGGAAGATCTGTCGGCGGCGATTGGCGCGCGCGCGACGCGCGACGCGAATGGCCGCTACACGGATGTGTTCCGCCTCGCCCGCACCATGACCATGCTTGCCGCAAGTGCCGCGGAAGTCGCGGCAATCGACACCGTCTTTCCGGATTTTCGCGACATGGCCGGCTTCGAGGCCGAATGCGCCGAGGCCGAGCGCGACGGTTTCACCGGCAAGATGGCGATCCATCCGGCGCAGGTACCGGTCATCAACGCCGCCTTCACGCCTTCGGCGCAAGCGGTGAAAAGCGCCCTGGCGATCGTCGAGGCGTTCGAGGCGGCAGGAAATCCCGGCGTCGTTGGCATGGATGGCAAGATGTACGACCGGCCGCATCTCAAGCTCGCAGAGCGGCTCCTGGCGCGAGCCAAGGCATCGGAGCTTGATCCTTAGGGGGTCTGTTCCGCGCCGAAATTATCCCACCCACGGCCCTGAATAGTCGGCATAGAGCTTTGCCGGATCGGGCCGCGGTCGTTCCGGTGCTGGCCCCTGGTAGGAGCCGATATGGACGAAGCCGACGACCCGCTCATGCGGCGCCAGGCCGAGGATCGCCCTGCCCTCGGGCACGTCGGAATACCAGTTGCTGATCATGTTGGTGCCGTAGCCCAGCGCATTGGGGGCAAGCATCAGGTTCATCGCCGCCATGCCGCCGGACAGGAACATCTCCCATTGCGGGATCTTTGGATTTTCCCTAGGGATAGAAATCACGCCGATGACCAGCGGTGCCCGCGAAAAGCGCGCCAATTCCTGGTTGCGCCGGCCTTCCGGCAGCGGCCCTTCGCGCTGTTCGGCAAGTTCTGCCAGCTTCTTGCCGATCTCGATACGGGCCTCGCCGCGATAGAGGATGAAACGCCAAGGCTCCAGCCGGCCATGGTCCGGCACCCGCGAGGCGGCGGCGATCATCGTCGCGATCTCCGCATCGCCCGGTGCCGGTTCTTTCAAATCCGGGATCGGCGCGGAATTTCGGGTCAGCAGAAGATCGATGATCGGCGACGCCATGGGCGCGAGTCTCCTGGAATTTGAGCTGAAGCGCACCATCGGGACATCGGGCGGCTTGGGCATTGGCGCGGCGCGCCGGACAAAGAGCCCTGTAGCAGAAGCCGACCGGACTCTTAAGCCTTGAAATTGCCACCGCCTTGGGCTTCAACGCAAGGCATGTTTGAGGGGACATTGCGTCTTTTCCTGATATGGCTCGCTGCCACACTGTTGATGGTGCCGGTTTCGCTTGCCGTCGCCCAGGATGTGGACGGCCTCGGCGAGCTGAAGCTTCCCGGAATTTCGGGCTATGCGCCTCCGAAAAGCGAGACATCGCTGGCATTGGGCAGCAGCGGGGCGATCACGCTGTCGGCGCAATTGACCGACAAGGGCGCCGACATCACGCGCGGCATCGTCTGGCGCGTCTTCAAACCCGAATCGGCCAGCGACGGCAAGCTGCCGATGGTCGCCTCCTCTCATGGCGGCACCGCCATATTCCAGCTCGAGCCGGGTTCGTATCTGGTCCACGCCTCCTACGGGCGGGCCGGCGCCACCAAGCGCATCACCGTCGGCAAGGAAGCCAAGCGCGAGAGCCTCGTGCTCGATGCCGGCGGCCTCAAGCTCGATGCCGTGCTGTCCGGCGGGGTACGCATACCGCCGAAGAAGCTGCGCTTCTCGATCTATGAGAGCCACGCCGCGGCCGATGGCGATCGCGCCCTGATCATACCCGATGTCGAGCCGAACAGCGTCGTGCGGCTCAATGCCGGCACCTACCACGTCGTGTCGACCTATGGCGCGGTGAACGCGGTCATCCGCTCCGACATCCGCGTCGAGGCCGGCAAGCTGACCGAAGCGACCGTCGAGCACCGTGCCGCCGAAATGACCATGAAGCTGGTGCGCGAACCAGGCGGCGAGGCGATCGCCGACACCTCCTGGTCCCTGCTCAACGAATCCGGCGATCCGATCAAGGAAACTGTCGGCGCCTTTGCCTCGATGGTGCTGGCCGAGGGCGACTACACCATCATCGCCAAGAACCGCGACCGCATCTACCAGAAGGATTTTACGGTGGTGGCTGGGCACAACCAGGACATCGAGGTTCTGGCCACCGAGGCTTCGGCCATCGATTCCGAGGAAGGCGCCGACTGAGGCGCGCCCCTCTAAGCTGCCTTGCGCATGCGTCGCGCCAGCGCGTCGCCGACGCGCACGTCGATCGATTTGCCAGATAGGCGCGCGGCGTGACAGGCATATAAAATATAAAAATGGCGGTGGATCGCTCCACCGCCATTCGTTGCTGGTCGGCTGGTTCAGGCCGCGCGGCGCTTGCGGTCGGGTGTCACCGCCTCATCGGCAAGCAGCTTCACGGCGGCTGCGAGGCCGAGCGATTCCTGGTCGCGCGAACCGAGACGACGGATATTGACCGCTTCTTCCTCGGCCTCGCGCTTGCCACAGACGAGGATGACCGGGACCTTGGCCAGCGAATGCTCGCGGACCTTGTAGTTGATCTTCTCGTTGCGCAGATCGGCTTCGGCGATCAGCCCCGCCGCCTTCAGCTGTGCAACGACCTTTTGGGCGTAATCGTCGGCATCGGAAGTGATCGTCGCCACCACCACCTGCAGCGGCGCGAACCAGAGCGGGAAATGGCCGGAATAATTCTCGATCAGGATGCCGAGAAAACGCTCCATCGAGCCGCAGATGGCGCGATGCACCATCACCGGCTGCTTCTTTTCCGAATCCGAGCCGATGTAGAAGGCGCCGAACCGTTCCGGCAAGTTGAAATCAACCTGCGTGGTGCCGCATTGCCAGTCGCGGCCGATGGCGTCCTTCAGCACATATTCGAACTTCGGCCCGTAGAACGTGCCCTCACCCGGATTGACGCCCGTCTTGATCCGGTTGCCCGACCGCGCCGCGATCTTGTCGAGCACGTCCTGCAGCACGCCCTCGGCATGATCCCACATCGCGTCGGTGCCGACCCGTTTTTCGGGGCGGGTCGCCAGCTTGACGGTGATTTCGTCGAAGCCGAAATCGGCATACGTCGACAGGATCAGATCGTTGATCTTGATGCACTCGTCGGCGAGCTGTTCCTCGGTGCAGAAGATGTGCGCATCGTCCTGGGTAAAGCCGCGCACGCGCATCAGCCCGTGCAGCGCGCCGGACGGCTCATAGCGATGCACATTGCCGAATTCCGCAAGTTTTACCGGCAGATCGCGGTAGGATTTCAGCCCGTGCTTGAAGATTTGGACGTGACCGGGGCAGTTCATCGGCTTCAGCGCAAACACCCGGTCGTCGTCGGTGTCGTCGCCAGCAACCGTCACCTTGAACATGTTGTCCCGGTACCAGCCCCAGTGGCCTGACGTCTCCCACAGGCTCTTGTCGAGCACCTGCGGCGCGTTGACCTCCTGATAGCCCTGCTCGTCGAGGCGGCGACGCATGTAATTGACCAGGTTCTGGAACATCCTCCAGCCCTTGGCGTGCCAGAACACGACCCCGGGGCCCTCCTCCTGGAAGTGGAACAGGTCCATCTCACGGCCGAGCTTCCTGTGGTCGCGCTTCTCCGCCTCGTCCAGCATCGTCTGATAGGCTTCGAGCTGCGCCTGGTCGGCCCAGGCCGTGCCGTAGATGCGGGTCAGCATCGGATTGTTCGAATCGCCGCGCCAATAGGCGCCGGCGACCTTCATCAGCTTGAAGGCGCTGCCGATCTGGCCGGTCGCGGCCATATGCGGGCCACGGCAGAGGTCGAACCAGTCGCCCTGTGCATAGATCTTGAGGTCCTGATCCTCGGGGATGGCGTCGATCAACTCGAGCTTGTAGCGCTCGCCCTTGTCGGCAAAGATCCTTTTCGCCTTTTCGCGCGACCAGACCTCTTTGGTGAACGGCTTGTTGCGCGCAATGATCTCGCGCATCTTCTTCTCGATCACCGGGAAATCGTCGGGCGTGAACGGCTCGTTGCGGGCAAAATCGTAGTAGAACCCGTTTTCGATCACCGGCCCGATGGTCACCTGCGTTCCCGGCCAAAGTTCCTGCACGGCTTCGGCCAGCACATGGGCTGCATCGTGGCGGATGAGCTCCAGCGCACGCGGGTCCTCGCGGGTGATGATCTCGACCTTGCCGGACTTGCCGATCCGGTCGGAAAGATCGCGCAGCGTGCCGTCGATCGAATAGGCAACGGCCTTCTTGGCCAGCGACTTCGAGATCGATTCCGCCAGGCCGGCGCCGGTCATCGCCGCGTCGTAATCGCGAACGGAACCATCGGGAAATGTCAGGGAAACGGAATTCAGCATAAGATTCTCCTATCCAGTCCCGCAAACGAGCGCGGGTGGTGAAATGCATGTCGCCCAAGACTGCTTAGCGGTTTTGGGGCTACGACATGCATCAGTAAGAGCCGGATGCGTCCGGCGGCGAGCGGTCTTTTATGGGCAGTTTTCGGCGCCGTAAAGCCGGATGTAGGTCACCTGAGGAGATTCGGCATATCTTTCAGGAACATCGCCCGCGTCTTGAGCCCCTTTGGCGTGTCGGAATGTTTCGTATCGACTACCAGGCGGGCAAAGACGATCTTGCGGGTATCGGTCTGCGCCCAGCCGACAAACCAGCCGAGCGAGCGCTTGTCGGCGCTGTCGCCGAGCCTGGTCGTTCCAGTCTTGCCCTGCACCGTCCAGCCGCCTGCCCGGAAGGTCGGGACAATCGCGCTGGTCATCGCATGGGCCTTGTCCGAAACCGGCAGTTTTCGCGCCAGCAGCTTGCGCAGGAAATCGACCTGCTCGACCGGCGATATCTTGAGCGAAGAATTCACCCAGGAATGGGTGAGGCCGTCATTCTTGCCGGCAGTGCCGGAGACTTCGGTGTTGCCATAGTCCAATCTGGACACATAGCCGGCAAACTGTTTGCTGCCGAGCCGGCGCGTAATCTCGCGTGAGAACCAAAGGACCGAATCCCTTTCCCAGATCGTCGGGTCGACGGTCTTGCGGTCCCGTTTCGGGGCATTGAACTCTGCCTTGTACTCCCAGCTTGGCGTATGCTCGTCGCTCAGGATTCCAGCATCATAGCCGATCAGCGCCAGCGGAACCTTGAATGTCGAGGCGGGGCTGAAGCGCTGATCACAGGTCCCTTGGCGATACAGCGTCTCGCCGCTTGCGGCGTCGACGATCAGCGTGCATTCGACGTCCCCGAGCGGCGCCGATTGCGCACGGATCGGAAAACCCATCAGCCACGCCAGGACGTAGAGAACCACGGCGAAAATGAAGGGACGACGATCTATCCGGCGCATTTGGTAATCTCTCCTGAAGGGTGTCAGGAGCGGCTTAGCGAGGTGTCTTGTCTCGATTTTGTCTCAAATGCGCTATGTCAGCGCAAGCTGCGGTTAACCCTACCAGATCGTAAAAAGCGATCCCTTTGTGCACCGCACAGTTGCGGTCAACTGTCCAGGTCGCCACGTTTTTTCCCGATCCGCCAGTACCGCCATGGCGTGAACCAGAGGTAGCGATCAGCCAGTGCCTCAGGCACCCGGTCGATGCCGTGCGTGCCGAACGGTCCGCAGCGCAGCACCCGGAAAAACCCCATCCAGCCGCCGGCCCACAGCCCGTGGCGGGCGATCGCTTCGTACGCGTATTCGGAACAGGTCGGCAGATGCCGGCAGGAATTGCCGACGAAGCCGGACAGCGTCAGCTGGTAAAGTCGGACAAGCGACGTGCCGAAGACGCGGCCCGGCGTCTTGCGCCACGGGCCGGACCAGTTGCGTCCTTGTCGAATCGGCCTGGCGCCGTGCGCATGCCGATGTTGGCCGACCACCGCAGTCTCCACATCGCGTTTCCCTACGCGATAGATGTGCGCATCGGGCCAGGAACGCAATGCCGTTCCGGCAATCCCGTCATGGCCTGGTAGGGCGAACCGGATAGCGGTCGGGCGTCGGCCTTCGGCATACGGCGACGCTGGTCGGCGGCCTCTCCTCGCACCAATCCCTATGCGGTTTCTCGTCGTACCATTGAAACGTCGCGATCCGCATCACATCGCCCAGAATGTTGAGAAACTGGATCATGGCGGCACTCCTTGAGCACCGATTAGAGCGCCGCTGGCCTTCCTCTTCAAACGAGTATAACGTCCACGTCAGATAACTCTGAGTTATGCGAATGAAGCGCGGACACCTCCCCCTGACGGCTCTCAGAAGCTTCGAAGCAGCCGGTCGTCACCTGAGCTTCAGCCGTGCGGCCGAGGAGCTTTATGTTTCGCAGGCGGCGATCAGCCGACAGATCCGCGAGCTCGAAACCTTCCTGCGCCAACCTTTGTTCTTCCGCCATCATCGCCGCGTCGAGTTGACCGACACCGGCCAGCGGCTGCTCGACCAGTTGGTCAGAAGTTTCGAGGGCATCGACAGGCTGCTTTCGGAATTGACGGCGGCCCCGACGCAGTCCGTGGTGCGTGTCAGCGTCGAGCCATCACTTGCATCCGTATGGCTGGTGCCGCGGCTCAACCGCTTTCGCGAGTTGCGACCCGACATCGACGTTTCCCTTGAGGTCGACCCGAGATTGATAGAGTTTCGCAGCGATCAGCCCGAACTTGCCCTGCGTTTCAGTGCGCACGCCACCTCATGGCCACGCAGCGAAGCCGAACAGCTTGCCGCGGTCGTCGATTCCCCAGTCCTGTCGCCGGCACTTCTTGCATCCGGCCCAGCTCTGGAAAAGCCGATCGACCTTGGTCGCTATACATTGCTGCACGAAGAAAACCGTCAGGCTTGGGCGCGCTGGTTCGAAGCGGCGGGCGTGACGGCTGATGCCGTGCCTGCGCGCGGCCCGATGCTGGCCGATGCTTCGCTTTCGAAGCAGGCAGCCTTGCTTGGACATGGTGTCGCGCTGGGCGATCTTTTGCAGATCGGCGAAGAACTTGCGTCCGGCGCGCTGATCAAGCCTTTCGACATCGACGTCGCGTCGGGCGCCTCTTGGCTAGTGGCCAGAAGGCTGAATGACCTTTCCGAGCCAGCCAGGGCTTTTGCCGACTGGGTCCGGGCGGAATTCGCCGAAAGCCGGCGTTTTCTCGCCAAGGTTTAAGCTGCCTCTTCCGCCCGCTTCTTTTCGATCTGGCCGATCGCGTCGACCACTGCGTCGAAGGTCAGCATGGTCGAGGCGTGGCGCGCCTTATAGTCGCGCACCGGCTCCAGGTATTTCAGGTCGGCGAAGCGGCCTTCGGGCGGCGGGCCATTTTCCTTCAGCATCTTCAGCATCGTCTCGCGCACGCTGCGCAATTCTTCTGCACTGGCGCCGACGACATGCTGCGCCATGATCGAAGACGACGCCTGGCCAAGCGCACAGGCTTTCACGTCATGCGCGAAATCGCTGACGACGCCGTCATCCATCTTCAGATCGACGGTCACCGTCGAGCCACACAGTTTGGAATGTGCTCGTGCGGTTGCATCGGGCCGGTCGAGCCGGCCGATCCGTGCGATATTTCCGGCAAAACCCAGAATTTCCGCATTGTAGACATCGTCGATCATATTTTTCCAATCCGTCGCCGCCCAGCGAACAGCGATTGCCGCTCTGGCGTCTTCCTTTCGCTCGGCACGAACATATATAATGGCAGTAGTCGGGTATCGACAAGGCGACCACAAACCTCGTCATGCCCAAATCTGTTCACGCCACTTACGGGCTGGAAACCGGGCGAGTTTCTAACACCCGAAAGGTCGTGGTCCGTTCAACTCGTTCCTCCTAAGAGAGGAACTACGGGAGACGCCTTTATGGACGCCGTTATCAAGAAACTCATGCCGCAGTCGGCCTATATGGAAAAGCCGGTCACCGACCGGCCAAGCGAGGCCGAAGTCGAAGCCGCGGTGCGCACCTTGCTGCGCTGGACCGGCGACAACCCTGACCGCGAGGGTCTGATCGACACACCGAAGCGCGTCACCAAGGCGTTCCGCGAAATGTTCAACGGTTATGATATGTGCCCAGCCGAGGAACTTGGCCGCACCTTCGAGGAAGTCGCCGGCTATGACGACCTCGTGATCGTCAAGGACATCACGTTCCACTCGCATTGCGAGCACCACATGGTGCCGATCATCGGCAAGGCGCATGTCGGCTATCTGCCGGACGGCAAGGTCGTCGGCCTATCCAAGATCGCCCGCGTCGTCGACATCTTCGCTCACCGCCTGCAGACCCAGGAAGCGATGACGGCGCAGATTGCCGGGGTCATCCAGGACGTGCTCAATCCGCGCGGCGTCGCCGTTATGCTTGAGGCCGAGCATATGTGCATGGCCATGCGCGGTATTCGCAAGCAGGGCTCCACCACGCTGACCTCGACCTTCACCGGCGTCTTCAAGGATACACCCGAAGAGCAGGTCCGCTTCGTCACCATGGTGCGCGGCGGCGAAACTGATCAGACCCGCCCCACCTTAGTTAAATAAGGACCGGCGAATGTCGGCATTGGAATTCCCGAAAGCTCCAACAGACAAGAAGGCACTCGAGGAAGGCGCGGTCCTTTCACCGCGCTTCGATGCTGCCGGCCTCGTCACTGTCGTGGTCACCGATGCCGAAGACGGCGTGCTGCTGATGGTCGCGCACATGAATGCCGAGGCGCTGGCGCTGACGCTCGAGACCGGCATCGCGCACTACTGGTCGCGTTCGCGCAACGCGCTGTGGAAGAAGGGCGAAACCTCGGGCAATGTCCAGCAGGTTGTCGAGATGCTCACGGATTGTGACCAGGACGCGATATGGTTGCGCGTCAAAGTGCTGGGTCACCAAGCAACTTGTCACACCGGCCGACGTTCATGCTTTTATCGGACGGTGGGGCTGAGCGATGGCAAAGGGACGCTTGCCAGCGACGGCAGCAAGCCGCTGTTCGATGCGGAAAAAACGTATCGAAAGCCCAATACACCATCAATATGAACCATTCGCAGCACTTCAGCCACGTATATTCATGATTTCGATACGGCCCGCCTATAGGATGACCGTGGGACAAGGGAGATTGTGATGCTCGACTGGGCGTCATTGCGCAACAGACCTGACGTTCGGGAGGCCAATGGCCTCTCCTCGGCCGCGGGCGCATCCGAAACCAAATCTCCGGGCAAAACTGGGATTTCGCTGGCATTGGGTGGCGGCTGTGCGCGCGGCTGGGCGCATATCGGCGTGCTGCGCGCGCTTGATGAAGCCGGCATCGAAGTGTCGATGATCGCCGGCACCTCGATCGGCGCGCTGGTCGGCGGCTGCTATGTTGCCGGCAAGCTCGACGAGTTGGAAGAATTCGCGCGCAGCCTGACCAGGCGGCGCATTTTTGGCCTTCTCGACCTCAATCTACGCGGCAGCGGCCTGTTCGGTGGCATGAAGCTCGATGCGCGGCTGCGCGAGCACATAGCCGGCATCCGCTTCGAGGACCTGCCAAAACCATTCGTCTGCGTCGCTTCGGAAATCCGCACCGGCCATGAGATCTGGCTGTCGAGCGGCTCGTTGAGCACCGCAATGCGCGCCTCCTACGCGCTGCCCGGCGTGTTCGAGCCGGTCGCCTGCAATGGGCGTGTGCTGGTTGACGGCGCACTGGTCAATCCGGTGCCGGTCTCGGTCTGCCGTGCCTACGAGCAGCCGCTCGTGGTTGCGGTGAACCTTCACTACGATCTGTTCGGCCGCGCCGCGGTGATCAAGCACAATGCCGGCGAGCTGGTCATCGAGAAAGACGCGCCGAGGGCCGGCCACGCCGATCCCGAACGCCAGTCGCGCGAGACGCGGCTCGGCATTACTGGCGTCATGGTCGAGGCCTTTAACATCATCCAGGACCGCATTTCGCGCGCCAGGCTGGCCGGCGACCCGCCGGACATATCGCTGCAGCCGAAGCTCAGCCATATCGGCCTGACCGAATTCCACCGCGCCGACGAAGCGATCCGTATCGGCTACCAGGCAACGATGGCGCAGATCGGCGACCTGACCCGGCTGCAGACCGTCCTCGCTTAGGCAGGGCGGCAGCGAGCTCTCAGGCAAGCGCCGCGTCGACGATGCGGAACTGCACCGTGCGGTTGCCGTTCCAGTGGTTGCCCGACAGCGAGCCGGCGACATGCACCGGCTTACCCCTGTTCTTGAACAGGAATTCGCCAAGAGCCGTGTCGACCGCGCGAAAGGCGATCGCCTGGATGCGGCCGCCGCTTTCCGACTGCAGGTCGGCGCGGATGTGGTTGCTGCCGACCGCCCGCGCATCGACAAGCCGGTGGCGCGGAAGCGCGAACACCGGCGCAACATGCCCGGCGCCGAACGGCCCTGCCCTCTCAAGCGCATCGAGCAGCGCAAGCGTCGCGCCCTCGGCGGCAAGCGCGCCGTCGATCGCCAGGCTCTCCTCGCCTTGCAGGCGGAACACATCCACCGCCGCGCGCTCTTCGAAGAAAGCCCTGAGTTCGCCGAGCTTCGCCCGCTCGACAGTGATGCCGGCCGCCATTCCGTGGCCGCCGCCCTTGACGATAAGCCCGGCATCGGCAGCCTCGCGCACCAGCCGGCCGAGGTCGAAGCCCGACACCGATCGGCCTGACCCCGTACCGACACCATTGGCGTTGAAGGCGATGGCAAAGGCCGGCCGTCTTGCATGGTCCTTGAGCCGCGAGGCAAGCAGGCCGACAATGCCAGGATGCCAGTTGCTGCTGGCTGTCACCACGATGGCCGGACCATTGCCGCCGGCAAGCTCGGCATCGGCCTCTGAGCGCGCGGCGGCCAGCATCTCCTGCTCCATCGACTGCCGTTCCTGGTTGAGCCGATCCAGCGTCTCGGCGATGGTGCGGGCCTCGACGGGGTCGTCGGTTGCAAGCAGGCGGCTGCCAAGTGCTGCGTCGCCGATGCGCCCGCCGGCGTTGATGCGCGGACCGATCAGAAAGGCCAGATGGAACGTGCTGATCGGCTCGCCTATACGCGAGACCCGCGCCAACGCCGCCAGCCCTTCGTTTCTCTGCTGCCGCGCCACCTGCAGCCCCTTGACCACGAAGGCGCGGTTGACGCCGGTGAGCGGCACCACGTCGCAGACTGTGCCCAGCGCCACCAGGTCGAGCAGGCCAAGCAGGTCCGGCGGTGCGGCATCCGGCAAGCGGCCGCGCAGGATCTTCGCGGTCTGCACCAGGCAAAGGAAGACGACGCCGGCGGCACAAAGATGACCTTGGCCGGAAAGGTCGTCCTCGCGATTTGGGTTGACGACCGCAGCCGCCGCCGGCAGCGGCCCGCCGACCTGATGGTGATCGAGCACCACGACGTCGGCGCCGGCGGCCTTTGCGGCGTCGATGGAAGCAGCACTGTTGGTGCCGCAATCGACGGTGACGATCAGCGTCGCGCCGCGCGAGACGAGTTCGCGCATCGCTTCCGGATTGGGGCCGTAACCCTCGAAGATGCGGTCCGGTATGTAGATCTCCGACGCCACCGAGAAATATGCGAGAAAGCGCTTGAGCAGCGCCGACGAGGCGGCGCCGTCGACATCGTAGTCGCCAAAGATCGCCACTTTTTCCCTGGCCATCACCGCCTGGGCGATGCGAGCGGCGGCCCTGTCCATGTCGGTCAGCGATGCCGGGTCGGGCAGCAGATTGCGGATGGTCGGATCCAGAAACCGCTCGGTCTGCTCGGCGGTGACACCACGCCCGGCCAGCACACGTGCCACGATGTCAGGCACGCCATACCCTTGCGCGATGGCGAGCGCGGCCATGTCCTGACGCTCGGTCAGCCGGTGTTCCCAGGAAACGCCGGTGGCCGACTGCCTGACATCGAGGAAAAAGCGTCTTTCCCCCGTCACGTGACGCGCCGTCTGCAATTTGTCATTGCGCACAATATGCAACGGCTAACTGAGTCGAAATCAAAACTTTTCCAGATCCTGATGCCTGGCTTTGATTTCGCGCACGGTCCGCGATGACGAGCGCAGCACGATCGTGTGCGTGGTGATGAAATTGCGGCCGAACTTGACGCCGGCCAGCATATTGCCGTCGGTGACGCCGGTCGCGGCAAACAGCACGTCGCCGCGTGCCATGTCTTGCGTGTGGTAGATCCGTTTTGGGTCGGAGATCCCCATCTTCGCGGCGCGCGCCAGCTTTTCCGGCGTATCGAAGATCAACCTGCCCTGCATC
This sequence comes from Mesorhizobium sp. M0106, assembly GCF_040322715.1. Lineage (NCBI taxonomy): Bacteria > Pseudomonadati > Pseudomonadota > Alphaproteobacteria > Hyphomicrobiales > Phyllobacteriaceae > Mesorhizobium > Mesorhizobium sp. M0106. The sequence continues at coordinate 41,898 of NZ_JAMYUA010000020.1, forward strand.
TGGCCACCGGTGCAGCGCAAGGCGGCAGCTGCGAGCACGCCTTCGGGCGCGCCTCCGGTGCCGAGATAGATGTCGATGCCGGTCTCGTCCGGGTCGGTGGTATGGATGACCCCGGCGACATCACCGTCGCCGATCAGACGGATCGCGGCTCCGGTCGCCCGCACGGCTTCGATCAACGCGCCATGGCGTGGCCGGTCGAGAATACAGGCGGTGATCTCCGCCACCGGCACGCCCTTGGCCCTGGCGAGGCTGGCGATGTTTTCGGCCGGCGAGGCATCGATGTCGATGATGCCGTCGGCATAACCCGGACCGATCGCGATCTTGTCCATATAGACGTCCGGCGCGAACAAAAGGCTGCCTTTTTCGGCAATGGCGATAACGGCCAGTGCGTTGGGCAGGTTCTTGGCGCAGATCGTCGTGCCTTCGAGCGGATCAAGCGCGATGTCGACAGCCGGGCCTTGGCCGGTACCGACCTCTTCGCCGATATAAAGCATCGGCGCCTCGTCGCGCTCGCCTTCGCCGATCACCACCGTGCCGTTGATGGCAAGACGGTTGAGCTCCTGCCGCATGGCATCGACGGCGACCTGGTCGGCGGCTTTCTCGTCGCCGCGTCCGCGCAATCTGGCGGCCGCGACCGCGGCGCGTTCGGTGACGCGCACCAATTCCATGGTCAGTATCCGGTCGAGGCCGGCGACAATGTTCTGGGCCACATTCATCGATGGACAATCCTCGTTGGCAGTTTAGCCTCTCCGCCAGAGACGCGCTTCTTGTGTCAAAGCCCCGTGACAACAGCAAGACCTGCGTTGGACCTTTTTGAAAGCGCAGCAATATCAATCGATTAAACGCAAAATGTGAGACTGCTATCCGGCCCGCTCGATGCGGATGACTTGCGGCTTGTCGGTCAGAAGGCTGTCCCTGGTGATGCCGTCGACGGCCTTGCGCACCGCCGCCTCGGTCGTCTCGTGGGTCACCAGGATGACCGTCTTCTGTGCCTCGGTTTCCGGCCCGGCGGCATGCTGGACAATCGATTCCAGCGAAATGTCGTTGTCGGCCATGCGCTTGGCTATTGCCGCGAAGACGCCGAGGCGGTCGTGCACGGTCAGCCGGATGAAATAGCCGCCGGCATGGCTGCGCATCTGCGCTTTCTTGTAAGGCTTCAATTCCTTCGCCGGCCGGCCGAAGACCGGACCATGCTGGAAGCCAGGCCGGCTCTTGGCGATGTCGGCAATGTCGCCGATCACCGCCGACGCGGTGGCGTTGCCGCCGGCGCCAGGGCCGGAAAGCAGCAATTCGCCGAGGATGTCGGTTTCTATCGCCACCGCGTTGGTGACGCCGTGCACCTGCGCGATGACCGAGGCCGTCGGCACCATGGTCGGGTGCACGCGCTGCTCGATGCCGCTTTCGGTGCGTTGGGCGACGCCAAGCAGCTTGATCCGGTAGCCGAGATCGCCGGCCGCGCGGATGTCGGCCTGGCTGATGTTGGAGATGCCTTCCATGTAGATATCGTTGGCGGCGATCCTCGTGCCGAAGGCCAGGCTGGTCAGGATCGACAGCTTGTGCGCGGTGTCGTGGCCCTCGATGTCGAAGGTCGGGTCTGCTTCCGCATAGCCCAGCCGCTGCGCGTCCTTCAGGCAGGCATCGAAAGACAGGCCCTCGGCTTCCATGCGCGTCAGAATGTAGTTGCAGGTACCGTTGAGGATGCCGAAAACGCGGGTCACCGAATTGCCGGCCATCGCCTCGCGCATCGTCTTGATGACCGGAATGCCGCCGGCCACCGCCGCCTCGTAATTGAGCAGCACGCCTTTCCTCTCGGCGATCTCGGCCAATGCCACCCCGTGTTTGGCAAGCAACGCCTTGTTTGCGGTGACGACGTGGCGGCCGGCCTCGAGCGCCGCTTTGACGGACGAGCGTGACGGGCCTTCGTCGCCGCCGATCAGCTCGACGAAGACATCGATCTCGGCGGTCTGCGCCATCTTGACGGCATCGTCGAACCACTGTGCTGTGCCAAGATCAACGCCGCGGTCGCGTTTGGGGTCGCGGGCCGAAACCGCCGACACGACGATGTCGCGCCCGCACTGCCGCGTCAGTTCGGCCGCCTTGTCGCGCAGCACGCGGGCCACCGACGCACCGACGGTGCCGAGGCCGGCAATTCCAACACGCAACGCTTCAGTCATCGGAGAGTCTGTCCGCCAGCTAGAATTGATTTTCGACCGCAACCAGATAGTCGTCGTTTTCATCAGGCTTCCGGGTCACGGTGACTATAGTCCCGGGCTGAAATTCCCACACTTCCGAGGCTGGTATGGGCTGGTCCAAGATGAGGTATGTGGTCGGACTAATTTGTTTTGCTTGCACCGGCCGCCAAACGGAAACCGACTCATCGATTAGCCTGACATAAACGACGGCCTGGACGTTCATGCTGGCAGGGACGGTCATGGCTGTGACTGAACCACTCAGCGATGCGCGGCGAGCGGCACGACATTGTTTGGCTGCTTGGCGCTGGACGTCAGGAAGCGCTTGATGTTGCGCGCCGCTTGCCGGATCCGGTGCTCGTTTTCGACCAGCGCGATGCGCACGTGATCGTCGCCATGCTCGCCGAAGCCGACGCCCGGCGCCACCGCGACGTCGGCGTGCTCGATCAGGAGCTTGGAGAATTCAAGCGAGCCCAGGTGCTTGAACGGCTCCGGGATCGGCGCCCAGGCGAACATCGAAGCCGCCGGTGCGGGAATGGTCCAGCCGGCGCGGCTGAAAGCGTCGACCATGACATCGCGGCGTTTGCGGTAGACGTCGCGCACTTCGGCGATGTCGGCGCCGTCGCCGTTGAGTGCATGCGCCGCCGCCACCTGGATTGGCGTGAAGGCGCCGTAGTCGAGATAGGATTTCACTCGCGTCAGCGCCGAGATCAGCCGTTCATTGCCGACCGCAAAACCCATGCGCCAGCCCGGCATCGAAAAGGTCTTCGACATCGAGGTGAACTCGACGGCGACGTCTATGGCGCCCGGCACCTGTAGCACCGAAGGCGGCGGATTGCCGTCGAAATAGATCTCCGAATAGGCAAGATCCGACAGGATGATGATGTCGTTCTTCCTGGCGAAGGCCACCACCTCCTTGTAGAAATCGAGCGAAGCGACCAGTGCCGTCGGGTTGGACGGATAATTGAGGATCAGTGCCAGCGGCTTCGGGATCGAATGGCGGATGCCGCGCTCCAGGGCCGGGATAAAGCCGTCGTCCGGCTCGACCTGCAGCGAGCGGATGACGCCGCCTGACATAATGAAGCCGAAGGCGTGGATCGGATAGGTCGGATTGGGGCACAGGATCACATCGCCGGGGGCGGTGATCGCCTGCGCCATATTGGCGAAGCCCTCCTTCGAGCCGAGCGTCGCCACCACTTGGCTGTCCGGGTCGAGCTTCACACCGAAGCGGCGGGCATAGTAGTTGGCCTGGGCACGACGCAGGCCCGGAATGCCGCGCGACGACGAATAGCGGTGCGTGCGCGGATCGCGTACCACCTCGCAGAGTTTGTCGACGATGGCCTTGGGCGTCGGCAGGTCCGGATTGCCCATGCCAAGGTCGATGATGTCGGCGCCGCGCGAACGGGCGCTGGCCTTCAGCCGGTTGACCTGTTCGAAGACATAGGGCGGAAGCCGGCGGACCTTGTGAAATTCTTCCATGGCAGTTCCAGACAGTGAGGTTGCGGTCGCGCGTATAAGCTTATTTGCAACTAGGGTCGAGAGCGGGGTCGCATTTGCCTTCGATCTGCTTCAGCGCCTCGGCGCCGTGTTTTTTTGCCAGCTGGTCCAGCGCTGCCTGGTCCGCAACCTTGACGCCGCCGCCCTTGGCGGCCTGGCTCTGCTCCTCGGCCTTCAGTTGGGCGAGCTTGGCGTTCTTTTCCTCGTCGGTGAATTGCTCGGCCGCCACCTGCGGCCGGATGTTCAGGTTCGGATAGGAACCGGTGTCCTTCGCGCCGACAAGGCCGGTGGCGGGCGCTGCACCTTCTATGTTGCTGCTCGTGCAACCGGCCATCGCCAACAGGACGAGCGCCATGCGGCAAAAACGACCAGTGCCGGAAAAAACGTTCTTGCCAATATTAATCGTCATATTGTTTTCCTGGCGGCCGGGTTAGAGCACATTGGACCCTGTTCGATATCCCATGGTAATATGTCAACAAAACGCTTCGGGAGGAACCCCGCGAACCATGTCCAAAACACCCGATTCGGGCAAAGCGGAAGATGACCAACCTTCGACCGTCGAGCAATATCTGGTGAAGGACCCGGAGCGCTTCGCTCTGAACATGGCCCGCATGATCGAGCAGGCCGGCAAGGCCGCCTCGGCATGGGCCGAGCCGCGGGAAAAGGGCGAGGTGCGCGATCACGTCGCCGAGCCGGTCGTCGACATGGTGAAGACGTTCTCCAAGCTCACCGAGTACTGGCTCTCCGACCCGCAGCGCGCGCTGGAGGCGCAAACGCGGCTGTTTTCCGGCTACATGACCGTCTGGGCCAACGCCGTCCAGCGCATCGGCGCCGGCGCCGAGGACGCCGAGGACGCGGTCAAGCCCGAGCGCGGCGACAAGCGTTTCCAGGACCCGGAATGGGGCCGCAACGCCTTCTTCGATTTCCTCAAACAGGCGTATCTGGTCACCTCGCGCTGGGCGGCCGAACTGGTCGAGCACGCCGACGGCCTGGACGAGCACACCCGCCACAAGGCCGGCTTTTATGTCAAGCAGGTGTCCAATGCCATCTCGCCGTCGAATTTCATCCTGACCAATCCGGAATTGTTTCGCGAGACTGTCGCCTCGAACGGCGAAAACCTGGTGCGCGGCATGAAGATGCTGGCCGAGGACATTGCCGCCGGCAAGGGCGACCTGAAGCTGCGGCAGGCCGATTATTCGCCTTTCGAGATCGGCAAGAATCTCGCCGCCACGCCCGGCAAGGTGGTCGGCCGCAGCGACGTCGCCGAAATCCTGCAATACGATCCGGCGACCGACACCGTGCTCAAGCGGCCGCTGCTGATCTGCCCGCCATGGATCAACAAATACTACATCCTCGACCTCAACCCGCAAAAGTCCTTCATTCGCTGGGCAGTCGAGCAAGGCCACACCGTCTTCGTCATCTCCTGGATCAACCCGGACGAGCGGCACGGCGCCAAGAGCTGGGAGGCCTATATCAGGGAGGGCCTGCAATACGGCCTCGACACGATTGAAAAGGCCACCGGCGAAAGGCAAGTCAACGCCATCGGCTATTGCGTCGGCGGCACGCTTCTGGCGGCGGCCCTGGCGCTGATGGCGCAGGAAGGCGACAACCGCATCAAATCCGCCACCTTCTTCACCACCCAGGTCGATTTCACCTATGCCGGCGATCTAAAAGTGTTCGTCGACGAGGAGCAGGTCGCGGCCGTCGAAAAGGCGATGAACGAGAAAGGCTATCTCGACGGCACCAAGATGGCGACCGCCTTCAACATGCTGCGCTCGGGCGACCTGATCTGGCCCTATGTCGTCAACAACTACATGCGCGGCAAGGATCCCCTGCCTTTCGACCTGCTCTACTGGAATGCCGATTCGACCCGCATGGGCGCTGCCAACCATTCCTTCTATTTGCGCAATTGCTATCTCGAGAACAGGCTTTCGCAAGGCATGATGGAACTGGCGGGCCGCACGGTTTCGCTGAAGGACGTTACCATTCCGGTCTACAACCTCGCCTCTAAGGAGGACCATATCGCGCCGGCGCTTTCGGTCTTCCTCGGCTCGAAATATTTCGGCGGCGAGGTCGATTACGTCATGGCCGGCTCCGGCCACATCGCCGGGGTCGTCAATCCGCCGGCGGCGCAGAAATATCACTACTGGACCGGCGGCAAGCCGGCCGGCGACTTCGACCAGTGGCTCGCCGGGGCCACCGACCATCCCGGTTCCTGGTGGCCGCACTGGCAACGCTGGATCGAGGCCAAGGACAATACCCGCGTACCGGCCCGCAAACCGGGCGAGCATATGCAAGTTCTAGGCGAAGCCCCCGGCACCTATGTCAAGGTGCGCGTGTAACCATCTGTAATGTGTGGTGAGTTGACGCGCCGCCAAAAGCGGGCGAAATGGTGCCGTCAACCCTGAGCAGCCTTGATTCATCCTCTAGCCGCCAAATTACTTTGAGGCTTGCAGATTTGACACAGGTCTCGTTTCCGGTTCGGGAACAAGGGTCATTTCGACGAGACGTTTCGACGCCGCGCCAATGACGAACCGGTCGGATATCGAGGGGGAATTTTGTTTTGAGATCAGCAGGATCGCGCCTCGCGAAGGGAGAAAGCCGCGCCATTGTGGCGGCGCTTTTCTCGGTGCTCCTGGCGTCCTGCACCTCGGCCGGCGACCCGACCATGTCGGTCGGCATGCCAGGCTACAATACCTCGGCTACCGAAATCAGCACGGCCGCCGGTGCGCCCCAGGCCAGCACGGCCGCATCATCGTCGCAGATGACAAGCGCACAAATGACGATGAATGCCGACGGCGACGCCAACCTTCCCGAGCAGGTCGCCTATGTGCCGGTGGCCAAGCCAGGGGCCAAGCTCGACGCTGGATTCCCGATCGCCGTCCCCACCGCAGCCGAGACGATCGCGGGACACACGCCGCAACCGCTGCAACCAAACGCCCAGACAGCCGAACAGGCCGTGGCGCAGAACAGTGCTGATGCATTGAAGCCCGACGCCAAGGCCGCCGCACCGGCGATGACCAACCCGGTTTATGTGACCGCCGGCGAGATGCCGCAGCCACAGGCCTACGCACCGAAGAAAAACTTCCTGGCCTCACTGTTCAGCGCCACGCCTGCTTCGGCGGCACCTTCTTCGCCGGCCAACAGCAGAGCGGGCGGGCAGCCAACGGTCATGCAGGCCAAGGCGACGCCTGCGGCAAAACCTACCGTCACCCTGGCTTCGGCCGATCCGGCTGAAAAGCCGGTGCAGCTGGTGTCGACGGGCGATACCAGCCACTTCACGGCCGATGCGCTGCCCGGCGTGCGACAGACGGCGCTGTTCGAGATCAAGCGCAAATCCGGCCTCGACGATGAGAGTGACGTCGATCTCAACGAAGACGAAGGTTCGGGTGGCGCCTACCAGGTCGCCTCCGCCGCCGGCCTTGCCCGGCTGGCGCCCAACGGCCTCCTGAAACAGAACGAAAGCGTCGATGTCGCCTGCTTGAAGCCGTCGCTGGTTCGCGTGCTGAAGACGATCGAAGGCCACTACGGCCGCAAGATGACGGTCACCTCCGGCTATCGCGATCCGGCCCGCAACCGCCGCGCCAACGGCGCCAAGAATTCGCTGCACATGTACTGCGCTGCCGCCGACATCCAGGTCCCCGGCGTCTCGAAGTGGGAACTGGCGAGCTACATTCGCACCATGCCGGGCCGCGGCGGCGTCGGCACCTACTGCCACACCGAATCCGTTCACGTCGATGTCGGACCGGAGCGCGACTGGAACTGGCGCTGCCGCAGGCGCGGCTAGGGCGAGGATCTTCCGTCACCGCGAAGGCCCTTCGGCGGCGTTGCATCATGCCGCAAAAACCAGCTTGGCTGTCGGAAAGACGCGGTTTGGAGCCAAAGGAAAAAAGTTGTCGCAGCCGGCGGCAGACGGGTTGCCGGTTTGTCGCGACGCAACTATAAGCGCTCACATCTGAGCGCGCCCATCGTCTAGCGGTCAGGACACCGCCCTTTCACGGCGGTAACAGGGGTTCGATTCCCCTTGGGCGTACCAGCATTTCAACTTGGCATATGTCTATCGCCAGCGTGATGCTGCGCCAGCTCTGCTGGGCCCGCCACTCTGATAGGGATGTCGGCAAGAAGAGACGAAGACGACTGAGGACTATGTCGAAGGCTGTCTAAGCCCGCAGTCCCCTCGCCTCGCCGCCGCGCTTGCGCGGAACCATCATGTCCCTGGCAAGCAGGCCGCTCACCCGGCAAAAGGCCATGAAGGCCCGCCATGCGTCTTCGGTCTCGACGATGTCCACCGTGGCGCCAAAACAGGCATTGAACGCGGCCTGGTAGGTTGGTCCCTTCCGGCGAACCGGCCATGTTTGCAGGAAATCGAGCGCCTGCTCGACACTGTAGATTTCCTCGACCGGCTGGCCGGGCACAGGCGCGATCCGCACCGGCACCTCGAATTGCAGTCTGTCCATTCGATCTCTCCCGAACTGACACCCCCGCAGCAACGCCGTTCGTCGCAAAAAATTGCCGTGGCGGCTTAATGCTTGGGCCGCTTCTCGCCTAGAAATGTGTCGTCACTACGGTGGTCAATGAACCCAGCGAAGTATGGGCCGCTAGAGGCAAGGAGAATGCCCCCAGGCGTGAATATCGCCGGTCTTCGGCCCGTCGCTGGCAGTTCGTCCTTGAACCTTGCGCTTTCCAGTGCCAAATCTGGGAAGGTTTCTCTCGCCGAGGCTCATCCAGCCCCGCATCCCTGCAAGACGGATAAAATGGTCACCTATCTCGACGCCGCCACGGCACCGCTCAGAAACACCGGCCAGATCCGTCTTTACGACGAGGAAGGTTTTGTCGGCATGCGCAAGGCTTGCGATCTCACCGCGCGCTGCCTTGACGAACTGGTACCGATTGTGGCGCCCGGCGTCACCACCGAAGCGATTGATCGCTTCGTCTTCGAGTTCGGGATGGACCATGGCGCGCTTCCGGCGACGCTCAACTACCGTGGCTACACGAAATCATCCTGCACCTCGATCAACCACGTCGTCTGTCACGGCATACCCGACAACAAGCCGTTGAAGGATGGCGACATCGTCAATATCGACGTCACCTATATCCTCGACGGCTGGCATGGCGACTCCTCGCGCATGTATCCGGTGGGCACGATCAAGCGTGCCGCGGAGCGGCTGCTCGAAGTCACGTATGAGTGCCTGATGCGCGGCATCGCGGCAATCAAGCCGGGCGCCCGAACCGGCGCCATCGGCGCCGCCATCCAGACCTATGCCGAAGCCGAGCGTTGCTCGGTGGTGCGTGATTTCTGCGGCCACGGGGTTGGCCGGCTGTTTCATGACGCGCCGAATATCCTGCATTACGGCAGCGCCAGCGAAGGCGTCGAGATGCGGCCGGGCATGATCTTCACCGTCGAGCCGATGATCAATCTCGGCCGGCCGCATGTGAAAGTGCTGTCGGACGGCTGGACCGCGGTGACGCGCGACCGTTCGCTGTCGGCGCAGTACGAGCACACGATCGGCGTCACCGAGACCGGCTGCGAGATCTTCACGCTGTCGCCAAAAAACCTCGACCGCCCCGGCCTGCGGGCCTAGTGTCTGGCAGATCGGGCGTTACCTTGCCCGGCAAATGCTGGGTGGGGCAGCCATGAACGGCAACGACGACGAGCGGGCCTTCTTTCCCGAAAGGCCAGTGCGATCGCCCGCGAAGGCGGTGGCCGCCGACAAGCCGCATTATCTCGGCCATCGCGACCGCCTGCGCGAGCGCTTCGCCGCCGGTGCCAACACCCTCCCCGACTACGAACTGCTCGAGCTTCTTTTGTTCCGGCTGATCCCGCGCGCCGACACCAAGCCGGTCGCCAAGGCATTGCTGGCACGCTTCGGTACATTGGCCGAGGTCCTCGGTGCGTCCGTCGAGCGCCTGCAGGAGGTGAAGGGCATCGGCCCGGCGGTGGCGCTCGACCTCAAGGTGGTTGCGGCAACGGCGCAGCGCATGGCGCGCGGCGAGATCGCCGGCCGCGAGCCGTTGTCGACGTGGACGCAGGTTCTCGAATACTGCCGGTCGGTGATGGCCTTCGAGGAGCGCGAGCAGTTCCGCATCCTGTTCCTCGACAAGAAAAACGCGCTGATCGCCGACGAAGTCCAGCAGGTCGGCACCGTCGACCACACACCGGTCTATCCGCGCGAGGTGGTCAGGCGCGCCTTGGAGCTCTCCGCCACGGCGATCATTCTGGCGCATAACCATCCGTCGGGAGACCCGACGCCGTCGCGCGCCGACATCGAGATGACCAAGCTGATCATCGAGACGGCCAAACCGCTTGGTATTGCCGTTCACGACCACATCATCATCGGCAGGAAAGGCCACTCCAGCATGAAGGGGCTGCTGCTGATCTGAGGTTTGGCGTTGTTTTCAGCTTTGTCCGCTGTACGCCTATGTACCGCAACGTGAAGGCGGTCGGCTCGATAAATTCTGGCGCCGAGGCTCAGCTGGCCGTGCGCAGGCGTCGCGATCGGACAAAGGTCTTAAGTCCCTCGGAATCGAACGCGTGGCCGAAGGCATAACCCTGCAATATGTCGCAGCCCAGGCCCTTAAGTAGCCGTGCATGCTGCATCGTCTCGACGCCTTCCGCCACGACCTCGATACCCAGCGACTTGCCGATTTCAATGATCGACGAGACAACCTGCCTTCTCTGCGGCGATTTGACGATTGGGGTGACCAGCTGCCGATCTATCTTCAGCCGGCGCGGCTGCAACTTCAGCAAACTGACCATCGAAGCGTAACCGGTACCAAAATCGTCTATTTCGATGTCAATCCCCAGTTCTTTTATCTGCTCGATGTTCCACGTGACAAGGTCGTCGTTCTCGTCCAGGAAAATCGACTCAACAAGCTCAAACGAAACTGTTCCCTTCTTGATATTTTGCTCTCGCAGGCTCTTGATGAGCTCCTCATCCTGAAGGCGCCTGGCCGAGACATTGACCGACACCCGCGGAATGTGAAGTTTTGCAGCGGACCACGCTTCGAAATCCGAAAGCGATTGCTTCAATATGGCTTGGTCGATGATCGAGACAACGTTCAGTTCTTCTGCAATTCTCAGGAAGACGTCGGGCGCCAAAATACCCTTTATTGGATGTTTCCACCTCGCCAGCGCCTCAACCCCAACGATTTCGAGCGTCTTTGCGTCAAATTGGGGCTGGTAGAACGGGATGAACTCGTTGCGCTCGAGGCCGCCGAGAATTTCGTCGGCAATCCGCTTGGTATCGACGATTTCGCTTTGCATCGCGTCGGTGAAGAATTCGTATCGATTGCGCCCCCGCCCCTTTGCTCGGTAAAGCGCGATATCGGCGTTCACCAGCAGGTGTTTGGCTTCGACATCTTTTCCGTTGTCGACAGCGATTCCCACGCTGACACCAAAACGGCATCGATGACCCTGATAGTAGACCGGTTCGCGCATCTGGCTGATGACGCGGTCGGCGAGCAGCGCCAGCTGCTTGGTATCGTCGCGCACCACGCACAGAACGATGAATTCGTCTCCCCCGATACGGGCGACGAATCCCTCGTCGCCGACCTTCGATCTGAGGACTGTCGACGCGTGAACCAACATCGCGTCACCGGCGGCGTGGCCCAGTGTATCGTTGATGTGCTTGAACCGATCCAGATCTATGTGAAGCAGTGCCGCGTGCCCACCTGAGCGCCTGGCGTTTGCCGCGTAATGTTCCAGTACCTGGTCGAGGTAACGCCGGTTGGGCAAGCCGGTCAGCGAATCATGAAGCGCGATGTGCTCTATGCGCGCTTTGGCCGACTCGAGTTCCGCATTTTTCGACTCGGACAGCTGTTTTGCACGAACCAGATCCTTGTTCAGCAGGACGTCGGCAGTCACGTCCCATTCCGCGCCGATCATTTTTGGGGTGTCGTTTGCGACCCGGTAAACGATCGCCTTGGACCGGACATGACGAATCTCGCCATCCTGACGCACAATCCGGTACTCCGACAAATATGGTCGTCCGCTGGCCACCGCCCTGTCGAAGTCCGCGTTGGCGCCAGCCAAATCATCTGGGTGGATTGCTCCCGCCCAGTCTGGATAGCCCCGGTGCTCGCCGGTTGGTTTGCCATATATTTCGTTGACGCGATCATCCCACGTAAGCTCGTTGGTCGCGAGATCGTGTTCCCAAACCCCAATAGCCGAAGCTTCCAGGGCGAGTTCCAAGCGTCGTGACAATCGACGCAATTCCGCATAATTGCGCTGTCTTTCGCCAATCAGGCGGCCTGTGACCAGGAAAGGGAACACAACCAAGGCTCCGGCCGTCGCCATGATAGCGCGCAACAACCATGCGTTGCTTGGCGTCGAAGGCCAGCCGTTTTTGGGAATGGCCGCGAGCTGCCACGAGCCGGAAGGAAGCAAAACGTCAGCCGTCACCGGATCGCTTTTGCTGATCTCCTCATTGCCGTAGAATTGACCACCTCGGTGACCGAGGGCGTCCCTGCCGATCAGCGCTACGTCGATCCCGAGATCGTCGTCAAGCAGGCCGCTCGCTTTGTAAAGGCGCTGCACGTCGACAACGGCGGAAATGATACCCCAGAACCTTTCCGTATTGCCAGCGCTCGGCACGAAGACCGGAAAGCGGCCGATGAAGCCTTGTCCTCCCTGTTTCAGGTCGACGGGACCGGCAAGCACCAGCTTGCGTTCGTCTCGCGCCCTTAGCGCAGCCGCACGCTGCCGCTCGTTCTTGCGGTAGTCCAGACCCATCGCCTGCTCGTTACCCTCCATCGGATACATCAGGGAAACGACCAGATCGGGCGCGCCGGCAATATCGTTCAATTGCGAGTCGGCGCCAAATAGATTGCTCGCGAGCGAGGCGAAGCGTTGCTGTCCCATATAGGGCTCGGTCACGACCGCGGCGACCAGTCCACGCACGAGCTGGAGGTTTCCATTGATATTGCCTTCGAGCTTGGCGCGGATGAGATTGACCTTGGTCAGCACGTCCGCACGGACGGCCTGGTCCGAGACGATTTTGTTCTGGTGCTCCGCGAACGCTGCGCTGACAAGGATGACGACAAACGCGATCGCCGCCGGAATATTTGCCGACGAAAAGACGGCCTCCTTGATGCCGTTGAACCTAGCGCGGAAAAAAGCCAATAGGCGATTCCTCAAGTGCCATTTTCAGGTTCTCGGGGTCGACCCGATGAGGAACATTAGCTTTCAATGTTTAATTTGACCTTCATACTCCTGAGAAATTTCATTTTCCGACGGCTGACGCCGGCTGCGATACCGACAGCGATGCTGAAGGCGGGCTGCACGATGCGGACCAATATGAAACGCCAGCTAGATCAGCCTTGCTCGGAAGATCGAGGCGCACGAGCGCCATTGCACATTTCGACGCTCCGACCCGAGTACTCTGGAGCGTTGACCTTGGACTAGTGCCCCTCAATCGCCTTGGGAGACACAAGGTATGGTATCTTGCCGACGCTGCGCTTCGTCGCGCCAATGGAATAGGCCATCGGTATCTTGGGAGAGTTCTCGGGTAGGCCGTACATATCCTTGCCGGCGCGCACGGCAAATGAAAAGTGCTGCCACGAAACCGTATCATGCTCATTGAGAAAATCGAGCGTCAGACCAGCTGAAATCAGCGCATTCACCACGTCACTGATCGGGTGGATCCATTCATAATAGCGAGGATGCTTCAAGATGCGATCATCGCCGGTGTAGGTCAGTTCCTCGTTCCAGGCGAGCGGCCGAGCTATCGGCGTTCGCCAGTCGTGCTTCAATTCCAGGGCCGCGGCCTTTCGATCGCACTGAAACATCAATGGATGGCCCTCGGCCATGTAGAGGCGGCCGCCGGGTCGCAGAAGATCGGCAACCACCCGCGCCCAACGGAACACGTCGTCCAGCCAGTTTACCGAGCCCCAAGTAACGTAAGCGATGTCAAAGGTCCGGCCGAGCGCTTCCACCGCCTCGAACAGTGGCGCTTCCACGAAGCGCACGTCGGTGCCTGCCTTCGCAGCAAAATCCCGCGCCGCCACGATCGCCGTCGGTGAAAAGTCGAGCCCGGTCACGCTGCCTGCGCCGAGATTCTTCAGGCTGATCGTGTCAAGACCGATGTGACACTGCAGGTGGACGATATCCTTGCCGGCGATATCGCCGAGCTCGCGTGTTTCCAGCTCATAGAGATTGGATCCGCCGGCCAGCACATTCTCGATGTGGTAGCTGCCCGTTGTGTCGGTCGAGTGCAGTTCGGCCCGATCATCCCAATTAAGGCGGTTCGCGCCCAGAAAGCGTTCCAAATTCCCCCCACCCCTGACTGACGCATGGTAAACAAGTCGTTAAAGCACCTTTGCAGCGAAAGTAGCGCGCGTCAATCCGGACCGGGCGGCAGTGCGCCGCCGCTCGCGAAAGCATCAGCCCCGGGAAGGCTTGCTGCTGATCAAAGGCTTCTGGCGCGATCGCCGCGCCCGGCGACAGGACCCCGCAGGCGCTCCCGGACTCCGCCGTCGTGGTCTGTATGTGGATTAGTCGGTTCCTCAGCCCGGCACAGCCACCATCGCGATATTTCTGGAGAGCTCGTTTGTGGGGGCAACTGCGTCTGCCGTGCCGCTCGTGAGTGCTCGGTAGAGTGCCACATAATCGCTGCACATGCGCTCGACCGTGAACCGCTTCTCGAACGTCTGCCGCACTCGTGCGCGATCGAGGCTGTCTATGCGCCGGAGCGCGCCCACGGCTTCCTCCACCGTATCCACGATCCATCCGGACACACCGTCATCGATGATCTCCGGGACGGCGCCACGCCGGAACGCAACCACCGGCGTACCGCAGGCCATTGCTTCGATCGTTACGAGCCCGAAGGGTTCCGGCCAGTCGATCGGAAACAAAAGCGCTATCGCATTGCCCAGAAAATCCGCCTTTTGCCGCTCATCGATCTCGCCAATGAACTCCACGTTCGAATGCCGCAGCACTTGCGGCTCGACCCTTTCCTTCCAGAACGACTGGTCCACCTTGTCGATCTTGGCGGCGATCTTCAGGGGAAACCCGGCCCGCGCTGCTATTTCTATGGCCGCTTCCGGCCCCTTTTCCGGCGAGATGCGACCGAGAAACGCAAGATAGCCAGAGGTGTTCGGGTGGAATGGCAGAAGATCGCGGGGCAGGCCGTGATGCACGGTTCCAACCCAATTGACGGGCGGCATGGGCCGGCGCTGGTCGAAGGAGATCGAGACCAGGGGAACGTCGTCGAACATCGCATAAAGCTGCGCCAGATCGGGCAGGTCGAGCCTGCCGTGAAGCGTGGTAACCGTTCGTCTGGCAAAATCCCGAATTATGGGGAAGTGCAGGACATCGACGTGGAAATGTAAAACGTCGAATTCATCGGCTCGCCGGCGCACCCGTTCAAGCATCATAACATGGTGCGGACCACCGTCCTGGACCCTGGGGTTCAGGCGCAGCGCGACGTCGCAACACCGCACCAGCTCGGCTGAGGTACGAGAATCGGCGCTGGCGAACAGCGTCACCTCGTGGCCCTGTCGGACAAGTTCTTCGGTCAGATACGAAACAATTCGCTCCGTTCCACCGTAGGTTCGGGGCGGCACGGATTCGGTTAGCGGTGCGATCTGGGCTATTTTCATTTAGAAATCTTTTCGGCGGCGACCGCCGTCTTTCAAACAAGCTTCGGCGGCAACCAAGACAAGCGAGAGCTTCCAGTTGCGAAGTATTCTATGCAGAGCGTATTTATAGTTGTGCCGTCCGTGCTCCTCCCGTGCAATCAGGTTGCCCTTATTCAACTCCTCTGCATCCAAGAACTGCGATCCATGAGAAATGTTTCACCGGCTCGATAAAAAGACAGAATGAGCTACGCGCCGCCGCCCCGCCGCCCCCTGACAGGCAGCTTTGGATCGCTCGATCACCACCAAGTGATCCAGGCGTGCCGGTGCCGAATGGAACATAAAGCCCGGAATTCAGTTAGATAGCCGGATTTGGCTGGAGTACCGCCAGATGCGGAATTCCAGCCGGGCAGGGCACTACCGTGACACGGAGTGAGCGGCTTCGGGCGCATCTCGCCGAACTCAGGCACCACCTTGCCGAACTCGGGAGCCATAAACGCTCCCTATGGAGGATGCCATGAACCAGTGGACAAACGCCAGGCTCTGTGACGTAGCCAACCTGATCCTTGGGGCAATTCTGTTCTTCTCCCCCTGGATCTTCACCTTTGCGGCAGGCCCGCAGACGCAGAACGCCCTCGGCAGCGGAATCTTGATTGTCGTGCTTTCGGTTGCCGCCCTCGCAGCATTTGCCGTGTGGGAAGAGTGGGTGAACCTGGTCGTCGGACTGTGGGTTCTCGCATCGCCCTGGGTGCTTGGATTCCAGGCGACCACGGCGATGACCGTGCATGTCGTGATCGGCATTCTGGTCGCCGTGCTGGCGGCGATCGAGCTCTGGATGATGTATCAGAACCCGCCGACCCAGTCCGCCGCCTAACAGGCGCAGCCAGCCAGCGCCCTTTTTTGGGCCTGACGGATCTATCGGTCGTCTGCCGGTCTCTCGGCAACAGCCGCCGGAGGCCGGGCAGGCGGCGTTTGTTTGGACGAGAATAGGAAGGATGGCGCATTATGGTCGGTCACAATCCGCGTTCGACGGCCAGGATTGCGGGACATCCTATTCATCCGATGCTCGTGCCATTTCCGATCGCCTGCTTCGCCGGCACCCTGCTGACGGATCTAGCCTATTGGCGAACAGCGGAGATGATGTGGGCTGACTTCTCCGCTTGGCTGGTTACCGTCGGCGTGATCATGGGCTGCCTAGCAGCGATCGCGGGGCTGATCGATTTCCTGGCCAATCCGCTGATAAGGGCACAGCCCCCCGCCTGGCCGCACGTGCTCGGCAATCTTCTGGCGCTGGCGTTATCCATCATCAACATGCTCGTGCACTCCCGCGATGCATGGACCTCCATCGTTCCTACCGGCTTGATCCTCTCGGCGGTTGTCGTGCTCATCCTCATCTTCACTGGTTGGCTGGGCTGGTCCATGGTGTACCGGCATCACGTCGGAGTGGCGGATTGATGCGCATAGCAAGCTCCATCGGTCAGACCAGGCGCATCGCGGTGTCCGTCCTCGTTTGCACTGCGGCGATCACTCTTGCAGCGTGCAGCGGCAACGACCCGGATCCCAGCAGTCAGATAGGGCCGAATCCAAACCTGCCGGAGCCGATCCAATATTTCTTCCCGCCCATGCACCTCGCTTCCGTGGTCGGATGGAAGAACGACGAAAAGCCGACCGTCGCGCAGGGGCTGCAGATCCAGGCTTATGCCCACGGCTTGCAGCATCCGCGGTCGCTTTACGTGCTGCCCAACGGCGACGTCCTGGTGGTCGAGTCCAAGGCGCCGGGTGGCGAACCGATCAAACGGCCCAAGGATTTGGTGATGGGCTGGATCGAATCCTGGGTTACCTCGGGCGGCGACAGCGGCCCAAGCAACCGCATTACGCTGCTGCGCGACACCGATGGCGATGGCAAGCCGGAGCTGACCAGCGTATTCCTCGACCACCTGAGCTCCCCCTTTGGCGTGGCGCTGGTGGGAAGCGATCTCTACGTCGCCAATACCGAATCCATCGTCCGCTATCCCTACAACACCGGTGACACAAAGATCACCGCGCCCGGGACGCCGCTAACCGCCCTGCCCGGCGGCCCGATCGACCACCATTGGACGAAGAGCCTGGTGGCAAGCCCCGACGGCTCGCTGCTCTATGTCGGCATCGGCTCGAACAGCAACGTCGCCGAAAACGGCATCGAGGCGGAGAAGAACCGCGCCGCCATCTGGCAGGTAGACAGGGCCACCGGCCGGTCGCGCATTTTCGCCAGCGGTTTGCGCAATCCAAACGGCCTGAGCTGGGAGCCGCAGACCGGGGCGCTCTGGGCAGTGATCAATGAGCGCGACGAGCTCGGCCCCAATCTCGTGCCGGATTATCTGACCTCGGTAAAGGATGGCGGCTTCTACGGATGGCCATACAGCTATTACGGCCAGCATCTCGATCCCCGCGTCATGCCCCAACGTCCGGACCTGGTCGCAAAAGCGATCGTTCCGGATTATGCACTGAGTTCCCACGTCGCCCCTCTGGGACTGGCCTTCTATACGGCAACCAGCCTTCCCGAGGCATATCGCGGCGGCGCCTTCGTTGGCGAGCATGGCAGCTGGAACCGCACGCGTTTTAATGGTTACAAGGTAGTGTTCGTACCATTCAGCGGCGGCCGTCCGAGCGGCGTCGCTACCGACGTGGTGACTGACTTCCTGGACAAGGACAACAAGGCGCGCGGCCGGCCTGTCGGCCTGGCTGTCGACAAAACCGGGGCCCTGCTCATCGCCGACGACGTCGGCAACACAGTTTGGCGGGTGACATCTGCCGGCCAATAAAGTGGCTCCACTCTCTTCGTCGAGCGTCGAGCAGGTGAACGGACACTGCTCGAAGCAATCGTGCTGACGTTCTTCGTCATGCTGCTGTTCCTGCAGAACCTGCGCGCGACGATCCCCGACGATCGCCGTTCCGGTGACTCTGCCGGGCACATTCGGCGTGCCCGCCCTTGCCGGTTACTCGACGCTGACGATGTTTGCCACGCGCTGCCGCTGATCATCGCCGAACCGAAGGACCGCCAGCGCCGAAATGGTATTTTTGCCCTTCCCACAGCCGGCTCTAGAATTTTCATCGCAAATCAAGTTATGATGCACTTGGTATTTCCCGGGGACGGCTTGCGCCGCTTGGAATACCGGGAGGAACCGGGACATGGCCGTTGCGCTTGTACTCGTTCTGATAGTCGTGGGCTCGGTGTTGTTCCACTTCCTGAGCCCATGGTGGTGGACGCCGATTGCCTCGAACTGGGACTATATCGACAACACCATCATCATAACTTTCTGGATCACCGGTGTCGTCTTCGCCGCCGTGGTTCTTTTCATGGCCTATTGCGTCTTCCGCTTCCGTCATCGGGAAGGCAATCAGGCGGCATATGAACCTGAGAACAGGCGGCTCGAATCCTGGCTGACGGTCGTCACCGCGGTTGGCGTCACCGCTTTGCTCGTTCCAGGCCTGTTCGTCTGGAGCCGGTTCGTTAACGTTCCAAGTGACGCAACCGAGGTCGAAGTCGTCGGCCAGCAGTGGCAATGGAGTTTCCGCCTCCCCGGCAAGGACGGCAAGCTCGGCACATCCGACACTCGCGACGTCAACGCTGAAAATCCACTCGGCGTCATCGCCACCGATGCCAACGGCCAGGACGATGTCGTAGTGGAAGCGGCCGACCTGCACCTCCCGGTAGGCAAACCGGTCAAGATGCTGCTCCGCTCGATCGATGTGCTGCACGATTTCTACGTGCCGGAATTCCGCGCCAAGATGGACATGATCCCGGGCTCGGTCACCTATTTCTGGTTCACTCCGACCAAGACCGGAACCTTCCAGGTCCTGTGTGCCGAACTCTGCGGCCAGGGACATCCGATGATGCATGGCGTGGTCATGGTCGATACTCAGGAAGACTATCTGGCGTGGCTTGGCCAGCAGCAGACTTTTGCGCAGCTGTCCGCCCCCCAGCAGATGGGCTCGGCAGAGTAGGAAACCGGAACGACGGCGCGCCGTCGGGATTGAAATTAGTGTGGCAAGCCCGAACTGTCGGGCTGGCCGAAAAGGGCACGGAGGTGTTCCTATGGTCGATATCACACCTGCAGATGCGGTACCGCCGGCCGAAGTCGCGGAAATGGAACTCTACCATCCGCACAGCTGGTGGACGAAATACGTTTTCTCGCAGGACGCCAAGGTCATCGCCATCCAGTATTCGGCGACGGCGACAGCGATCGGCATGGTCGCGCTGGTGCTATCCTGGCTGATGCGGCTGCAACTCGGCTTCCCCGGCACATTCGACTTCATCACCCCGGAAGCCTACTACCAGTTCATCACCATGCACGGCATGATCATGGTGATCTACCTGCTCACGGCACTCTTCCTGGGCGGCTTCGGCAACTATCTGATCCCGTTGATGGTTGGTGCTCGCGACATGGTCTTTCCCTATGTCAACATGCTGAGCTACTGGATCTATCTGCTTGCCGTGCTGGTCCTGGTGTCGAGCTTCTTTGCGCCCGGCGGACCGACGGGTGCCGGCTGGACGCTCTATCCGCCGCAGGCGATCATGACCGGTACGCCAGGCGGCCAGGACTGGGGCATCATCCTGATGCTTGTCTCGCTGATCCTATTCATCGTCGGCTTTACCATGGGCGGCTTGAACTATGTCGTGACGGTGCTGCAGGGGCGCACGCGCGGCATGACGCTGATGCGCCTTCCGCTTACTGTCTGGGGTATTTTCACCGCCACCATCATGGCGCTGCTCGCCTTCCCGGCGCTGTTCGTCGCCTGCGTGATGATGCTGCTCGACCGGGCGCTCGGCACCAGCTTCTTCATGCCGGCGATCGTCGAGATGGGCGAACAGTTGCAGCACGGCGGCGGCAGCCCGATCCTGTTCCAGCATCTGTTCTGGTTCTTCGGCCATCCGGAGGTCTACATCGTGGCGCTTCCGGCCTTCGGCATCGTATCCGACCTGATCAGCACCCATGCGCGCAAGAACATCTTCGGCTACCGCATGATGGTCTGGGCCATCGTCGGCATCGGCGCGCTGAGCTTCGTGGTCTGGGCGCACCACATGTATGTCAGTGGCATGCATCCCTATTTCGGCTTTTTCTTCGCCACAACGACATTGATCATCGCCGTCCCAACAGCCATCAAGGTCTACAATTGGGTGCTGACGCTGTGGCGCGGCGACATCCACCTCACGATTCCGATGCTTTTTGCCCTGGCCTTCATCGTCACCTTCGTCAATGGCGGGTTGACCGGCTTGTTCCTCGGCAATGTCGTCGTCGACGTTCCGCTGTCGGACACGATGTTCGTCGTCGCCCATTTCCACATGGTCATGGGGGTTGCCCCGATCATCGTAATCTTCGGCGCGATCTATCACTGGTATCCGAAGGTCACCGGCCGGATGCTGAACGAGACACTGGGCCGGTTCCATTTCTGGGTCACCTTCCTCGGCGCCTATCTGATCTTCTTTCCCATGCACTATCTCGGCTTGATGGGCGTGCCGCGGCGGTACAACGAATTGACCGACATGACGATCATGACGGAATCGGCTCACCACCTGAACTCGTTTATCAGCATCATGGCTTTTATAGTCGGTTTTGCTCAGATTGTGTTTCTGTTCAATCTCATCTGGAGCATCCGCCATGGCCGTGAGGCTGGCGGCAATCCGTGGCGGGCAACGACGCTCGAGTGGCAGACGCCCGAAACACCGCCCGCCCACGGCAATTTCGGCAAGGATCTGCCGATCGTCTATCGCTGGGCCTATGACTACAGCGTACCGGGAGCCAAGGAGGACTTCATACCGCAAAACGTTCCGGGCTCCTTCGCGCCCTCCAGGGAGCCGGCATGAGCGTAATCCTGGTCTTCCTGCTCGTGATCGCCGGTATTGCCGGGTGGTGGCTTTCCCATCAGCGGCTAATGACGAAACCGTGGCTCGAGCAAGGTATGATCGGGGATTTTGTCGCTCTGGACCGATCGGCGCTGCCGACCGCAAAGATCGGTCTCGGCGTCTTCCTTGCCGTCGTCGGCTGCCTGTTCGCGCTGTTCACCAGTGCTTACTTCATGCGCATGGCGCTGTCGGATTGGCGGCCGCTGCCCATCCCGCCCCTGCTCTGGCTTAACACCGGCGTACTGGTCTTGAGCAGCATTGCGATACAGTGCGCTTCGTTCGCGGCGCGCAAGGGTCAAGTGGACATGGTCAGGCTTGGCCTCGCCACCGCTGGACTCACGGCGCTCGTCTTCCTGATTGGACAGCTTGTGGCATGGCGGGAACTGAGTGCGGATGGCTATTTTCTGGCATCCAATCCGGCCAACAGCTTCTTCTACCTGCTAACGGGAATGCATGGCCTGCATATACTGGGAGGACTGGTCGGGCTGGGCAGAACGAGCGTCGGCGCCTGGAACGGAGCGCAGCCGCAGCGGCTTCGCCTCAGTGTCGAGCTGTGCGCCATGTACTGGCATTTCCTGCTTTTCGTCTGGCTCGCCATCTTTGCGCTTCTGGCCGGCTGGGCTTCGACTTTAATCGACATTTGCCGAGGGTTGCTGACCTAGGAGGAACGGGCGGATGGCAGAGACGACACTGGCCCACATCGGCCGAACAGAGCCGCGGCCCGCAGGCTGGCAAGGCATCGCCGCCGACTGGTCCTCGGATCAGCGGGCGTTCAAAAACGTGTCCTGGGGCAAGGCCATGATGTGGATCTTCCTGCTCAGCGACACGTTCATCTTCGGCTGCTTCCTGCTCTCCTACATGACCGCGCGTATCTCAACACGTGTGCCGTGGCCCAATCCGAGCGAGGTCTTCGCCCTGCGCATCGGTGGCTCCGACATTCCACTGATCCTTATCGCCATCATGACCTTCGTGCTGATCTCGAGCAGCGGAACGATGGCCATGGCGGTCAATTTCGGCTACCGCCGCGACCGCCGCAAGACGGCAGTGCTGATGCTCTTGACCGCAGCACTCGGCGCGACATTCGTCGGCATGCAGGCCTTCGAATGGACCAAGCTGATCACCGAGGGCGTGCGGCCTTGGGGCAATCCCTGGGGCGCTGCCCAGTTCGGCGCATCCTTTTTCATGATTACCGGCTTCCACGGCACGCACGTGACGATCGGGGTGATCTTCCTGATCATCGTGGCGCGAAAGGTCTGGCGCGGAGACTACGACGTCGGACGGCCCGGCTTCTTCACCAGCCGGAGGGGCCGCTACGAGAACGTCGAAATCATGGGGCTTTACTGGCATTTCGTCGACCTGGTCTGGGTGTTCATTTTCGCATTTTTCTATCTTTGGTGAGAGGCAGGACATGGCTGAAGCAACCGCAAACGGCCTGGGACAGCATGCGCTGGACAGCGCCCATACCCATGATGCGACGACGACCGGGTTTACCCCGGCGGAGGTTCATCAAGAGCACCCGATCAAGCTCTATCTGGTGGTCTGGGCGTGGTTGTTCATCCTCAGCACCTGCTCCTATCTGGTCGACTATTTCGGTCTCCACGGCTATCTCAGATGGTCGCTGATCCTGATCTTCATGATCCTCAAGGCAGGGCTGATCGTCGCCATCTTCATGCACATGGCCTGGGAACGGCTGGCGCTGGCATATGCAATTATCCTGCCGCCGGTGCTGGTGCTGGTGTTCGTGACGATGATGGTCTTCGAAGCGGACTACACGCTTCTCACCCGAATGGCGTTTTTCGGGGCCGGGCCCTGACATGCAATCCGGATCCAGGCCGTCCGGTCCTGGAGCCTTCGCCTTGAAACAATCCACGGCTGGTCCATTTCTGTTGGTATCGGAAACGACAGGCGATGCCGGCGTTTCCACATGCGTCGCGAACACCAGCAAGGGGCGCCCAAGATGACCATCGCAAACAGACTGAAGGACTTCATCGATAGGAAAGGAATTTCCTACGACACCGTCGAGCATCACCGCACGGCGACAAGCAGACAATCTGCCATTGCGGCACATGTGCCTGGCAGCATAATGGCCAAATCGGTGGTCGTTCACCACGACCGTGGCTACGCGCTCGCCGTGGTTCCAAGCACGCACAGGATAGAACTCGCGACATTGCAGGATGTCATGGACAAGCCTCTTGGACTTGCCTCCGAAGACGAGGTGGTCTCGTTGTTCGGCGATTGCGATGTCGGCGCTGTGCCGCCGATCGGCGCTGCCTATGATGTGCCAGTGGTCCTCGATGAAAGCCTCGGCGACGCTCCCGAAGTCTATTTCGAGGGCGGTGACCATAGGACGCTGGTGCATGTGAGCGGCAAGGATTTCCGCGACCTGACAAAGGACGCGCGCCAGGCCCGTTTCAGCCACCCGGCCTATTGAAAGCTCTGCCCCACCCTGCCCGCACCGGCACTTTCACCGGTGCGCGCAGGGCAGGTTTTTTTCAGCTCACGGTCTGGTGGCCGGCGACGATTCCACAACTTTCCGATAGACATGCCAGGTCGCATGACCAAGGATCGGCAGCACGACTGCCAACCCGGCGAACACTGGCAGCGAGCCGACGATCAGGGCGATGGCGACGATAAGGCCCCACACGGCCATCACGATCGGGTTGGCCAGGACAACGCGCACCGAGGTGTGGATGGCTTCGTAGGCGCCGACATCGCGGTCGAGCAACAACGGGAATGCGACGACCGTGGTGCACAACACAACCGCGGCGAACACGAAGCCGATGGCGTGACCCAGGATGATGAGCGTCCAGCCGCGTCCCGTGGCGAATATTTCACTGATGAAGCTGGACAGCGATTGCGGCGGCGCCGGGCCGAACAGGGTCTGGTAGAATATCTGGGCCGTCAAAAGCCAGGCGATGAAGATCGCAAGCAGCATGACGCCGACCGCTGCAATAGCCGGCAGTGCCGGAGAACTCCTGACCTCAAAGGCGTGCCTCCACGAGGCGTCGAGCCCGGCTTCCCGTCGCCGGCTGATCTCATAGAGGCCGATCGCCGCGAACGGACCAATCAGTGCAAAGCCGGATACAAGCGGAAACAGCAATGGCAGCGTGTTGTTACCTGATGTCCAGACAGCAAGCACGACTCCCGCAATCGGATAGATCAGGCAGAGAAAAACGATGTGCGACGGTTTGACCATGAAATCATCGACGCCACGCCTGAGCGCATCAAAAAGATCGGAGACACCGATTTTTCGAATTCTGGTGTGTTCCAGCGTCTCGCTGGCGCCTGCTATCACGTGAAAGCTTGCCATGACCATTCCTCCAGACCAGGTCCGGTAAGGTCGCGTTTTACGGTGCTGCCGTTCTGCATGATTGGCCCACGCAAACCGCGACCTGCACCATGATCAATATACTCTCATGCGGGGGACTTGTCGCGCTTTGTAGGAAGGCCCGGGAGCAGGAGGTCCCGGGTAGCCTGACTAGCTACGGACGCCGTTCTTCGATATGCTCTTCTAGTCGAAGGTGAAGGTCATGGACGGAAGGACAGTTCTCATACTCGGCCTTGGCGTCGTTATTCTGCTTTTGCTGGGATTTTGTGCTCTGCCAACGTGATGTTTTGAGCCGGGGTCAATAGTCGGCTGAAGCGATCACTCGCATTACAATGGTGTCGGCAAGCAACGCCGCAAATATTGCGAAAAGATAGACAATCGAATACGCAAACAGCGCCTTTGCCGGCTTCATCTCCTTGTCGGCGACGAGAACCTTCCAGGCCTGCCAAATGAAACCTGCACCCAACGCGGCTGAAGCAGTGCCGTAGTATCCGCTCGCGAAGCCGAAGCCCCAAGGGAGCACGCCGATTGGCGCCAAGAGCAGCGAATAGGCGAAGATTTGTTTTCTGGTCGAGTGCTGGCCGGCCACATTCGGCATCATCGGGACCCCCGCCGCGGCATAGTCACCGACCTTGAAAAGGGCCAGCGCCCAGAAATGAGGCGGCGTCCAGAGGAAAATGATCAGAAACAGGATGAGACTTTCAATGCCGATTGCGCCGGTTGCAGCAGCCCACCCGATCACCGGAGGAAGGGCGCCTGCCGCGCCGCCTATGACGATATTCTGTGGCGTCGAGCGCTTCAGCCACATCGTGTAGATGACGACATAGAAAAAGATGGTGAACGCCAACAACGATGCGGCGAGCCACCCCACCAGTACGCCGAGCGTCATGACCGACAGTGCGGAAAGCACCAGACCGAAGCTGAGAGCTTCGCCAGGCGTGACGCGACCGGACGGAATTGGTCGCTTGGACGTGCGAGACATCAAGACGTCTATGTCTGCGTCGTACCACATATTGAGCGCGCCGGCGGCTCCCGCTCCAACCGCGATTGCGCCGATGGCAATTACGGCGATAACTGGATTCATCACGCCGGGCGCCATCATCAGGCCGACGAAGGCAGTAAACACGGCAAGCGCCATGACGCGTGGTTTCAAAAGCGCAAAGAAATCACCCGCCGTCGCCTCCGAGAGGCGGATGCCGGTATCCTTGAGACGGCTTTCTTCAGTCGACATTCAGACGACCACCGATGGGAATGGCAGCCTAGCCGGCCAATGTCTTTTTTGCAACGAGCCGCCCTCCCCACCGACACTGCCGGCAGATTGCGGCCGAGGCTATGCCTCGACCTGCTTGCTATACCAAGATCCGGCGGAAGAGCCGGTCTATTTGGAGAATTGCTTCAGATAAGCAATGACATTGGCGACGTCCTCGTCCTTCTTGAGGCCGGGGAATGCCATCTTCGTTCCTTTGACCATCGCCTTGGGATCGTGAAGGTAGGTCGTCAGCGTGGCTTCGTCCCATCTAACGCCGGATTTTCCGGCCTCGGTCATAGCCTTGGAATAGCTGAACCCTGGATGCGTCCCGGCCGTTCGGCCGATAACGCCGTTCAAGGACGGACCCACCTTGTTCTGGTCCTTGTCTGCGACGTGGCAGACCTTGCATTTGGCGAAGACCTTCTCACCCGCCGCGGCATCCTGTGCCCGCGAGGGGCCGGCAATGACGGTGGCGACGGACATGATGATAAAAAACACAATGGCACGCATGGCATTTCCTCCCTGATCGCCAATTTGCCCTGGCTGACCTGCACAGGCCGACATTTAGTCCGCTGGCATGCGCTCTTGAATGGCAGAACGGATATCCACTGCCTGGGGTTGCGGCACCTACATACCACAGAACCCGGCCGGCAGGTAGAGTTCGGCCATGCAAAGGTTTACTGCGGACAATCTGCTCAAGGCAATTTGGTGTTGCAGCTGGCGGCGATCCGGCCGATCGCCTCTTCAACTCCGGTGAGGTCAAACTCGGCTTTGCCGCGCCCCGACAGCAGCCCGAACCGCCAGGAAAGCAGCAGCCGGTCCGCGGAAATCAGTCGCCTGATGCCGTCGGCACCGTCGCGGACCAGCATTCTGCTGCGCGGGCCGACCGACCAGCTTTCGTTGAGCTTGCCGGATTGGCCGACAGTCACCGACATGGCGATGGTTCGGCTGGCGGAAACGGTGTCGCTCAGCTGCAGCCATTCGCTCCAACGCGGTTCGCCGGCGGTCCGGCACGCGATCGTCAAAACCGGGCTGTAGCTCAATGCGCCGCCGCCGGTGATGAGCTTGTTGGTCGCGTAAAGCGAGGCGGTGACAAGGCCATCGCTGCTCTTGTCGAACCGCCAGTTGTCGAGAACCGTATCAGCCTGGGCAATGCCGCAGACCGACGCAAGCAGGAACGCCGCCGCCACGCTTCCGATACCGAAGAACTGTCTCAACGATGCCTCCAACAACCGCTGCGGTCAGCAACCCAGCGCAGATAATCATCAAAGCTTCATATCGCTACCTCGACCGCCAGATGCGTGAAATCCGTTGCGTCTGCGCCACAACGAAAAAGGCCGCCTCGAGAAGGCGGCCTTTCGGAATTCAGCAGGGACGTTATTCAGCGTCCTTGGCGGCCTTCTTCTTCGGCGCGGCCTTTTTCTTCGGCTCTTCAGCGTCGTCGTCGGCCTTCTTGGTGTCCGCTTTTTTCGCAGCCGCCTTCTTCGCCGGCTTGGCCTTGGTTGTCTCCGTATCCTCGTCGTCGGCCAGCAGCTCTTCCTTGCTGACCTTGACATCGGTGACCGAAATCTGGCCGAGCAGATGGTCGACCACCTTCTCTTCGAACATCGGCGCGCGCAACGTGTTCAGCGCTTCGGGATTGTTGCGATAGAATTCGAAGGCTTCCTGCTGCTGGTTGGCCGGATAGCGACGCACCTGCTCGAACAGGCCGCGCTGCAATTCCTCGTCCGTCACCGTGACGCCGGCCTTCTCGCCGATTTCGGCGAGAACCAGGCCGAGACGCACGCGGCGCTCGGCAAGCCGCATGTATTCTGCACGCGCTTCTTCTTCAGTCGTCTCTTCGTCGGCAAAGGTGCGCCCGGCAGCTTCGAGGTCGCGGTTGACCTGGTTCCAGATGTTGTTGAACTCGGCGTCAACGAGCTTGGACGGCGCCTCGAACGAGTAGGCAGCGTCGAGCTGGTCGAGCAACTGCCGCTTGACCTTCTGGCGCGTTATCGAGCCGAACTGGTTCTCGATCTGACCGCGCACCACCTCGCGCAGGCGCTCCAGCGATTCAACGCCGAGATTTTTGGCCATCTCGTCGTTGATCTCAAGCGCGCCGGGCTTCGACACTTCCTTGACCGTCACGTCAAAAGTGGCTTCCTTGCCGGCCAGATGCGCCGCCTGGTAGTTTTCCGGGAAGGTAACCGTGACCTGCTTCTCGTCGCCGGCCTTGCTGCCGACCAGCTGGTCCTCGAAGCCGGGGATGAATTCCTTCGAGCCGAGCACCAGCGGCTGATCGGTGCCGGCGCCGCCGTTGAAAGCTTCGCCGTCGATCTTGCCGACATAATCGATGGTCACGCGGTCGCCCTCGGCGGCCTTGCCGGTCTTCGGCTCGTAGATCCGAGCGGATTCGGCGACACGCTTGACCTGCTCGTCGATCTCTTCATCCGGCACGTCGAACACCTGGCGCGTCACCTTGATGTCGGAGAAATCCTTGATCTCGATCGGCGGAATGACCTCATAGTTCAGGCGGAACTCGAAATCGGCACCGCCTGCCAGGATCTTCTCGGCTTCCTTCTCGTCCTCGGTCATGATCACTTCGGGCTGCATGGCGGCCTTTTCGCCGCGCCCGGTGATGATCGAACGGGTCGAATCATTGAGAATCTCGTTGACCACTTCGGCCATGAATGATTTGCCGTAGACCTTGCGCAGATGCTGCACCGGCACCTTGCCGGGGCGGAAGCCGTTGATGCGGACCTTGTTCCTGGCATCGGAGAGCCGCGCCATCAGCTTGGCTTCCATGTCACCGGCCGGCACGGTGATCTTGATCTCGCGCTTGAGACCGGAGTTGAGCGTTTCGGTGACCTGCATCATAAAACCTTTGTTTCCACCAATGAGGCCGTCAAACGGCCCCTGCCGTTTACAGCCTGCCGGTATGATCTTGCCGGGAATGGCTTTTGGTGCGGGACTTGGCGATCTGTCCGCTCAACGCGGCACAAATCCTCCAGAAATACGCTCCAAAATGTGAATAAGTCTTTGTTTTTCCTACTTCTTATCACATTCTGCAGAAGCGGATCGTCGCGTCCCGTCACATTCGACACGCCTTTTGTCACAGGCGCGGCCGATTTTCAACCATCTTTGCATTCCGGCCAATGATGCCGATGTGGGCTCTGACATTGACAGAATGATGGCTACATGGGATTGGCCGGGCAATGCGGATGTGGCGGAATTGGTAGACGCCCTGGATTTAGGTTCCAGTGCCGAAAGGCGTGGGGGTTCGAGTCCCTTCATCCGCACCACCCTTCGCTATTCGAGCTTCGGGTGGCAGGCCACTCGAAGCTCCTCCAAAGCCTTGGCGAAGAAGGATCATTGCCAAGGCCGTAGCGCGATCTAGTAAAGCGGCTCCTCGAACAGTGTGTTGTCGCCGTCCACCAGCGCCTTGATCTGCGCCGTGCCGTTGGCCGCGATCGCCACGCGGATGCCGAACGGCCGCACCCGCATGTCGTTCTGGATCGCCATCCCCTCGCCTTCCGGCAGATAGAAGCGCTCGATGCCGTAATCCGGCGCGATCGTCGTTGCTCCCTGGCTGATATTCCAGCCCTCGGAGACGTGTCCGACGATATCGGCTTCGCCGGATGCTGCCGGCGCCGGCGCTTGCCCGAACCAAGCCGCGGTCGGCCCCCAATAGCCATCGGCGCCCTGCTTCAGCCTGACCACGATCGACGTTTCCTCGCTGGAAAACTTGCCGGCCGGAATGTTGCCGATCAGCTTCACCGGTATGCGCGAAATATCGTAGCCGAGCAGAATGTAGTCACCGCGCAAGAGATCGCGCGGATCGATCGGCTCGACCCTGAGCAGGACCTGCTTGCCATCGCGCAGGATCGCCGCGCGTCCGGCGATGATCCAGCTCAGAAAGCCGATCTGGACGAGCGCCAGGACCAGCGCCGAGATGATCAGTCTTTTGCCGGTCATCATGCCGCCGCTCCTGTCATGTTCGAGGCGTTCATGCGCTTTTCTATGCGGATGATAATGAACGCAAGAACGGCGAGAAGCACCGCCGCCGCAAGGAAGAAGCCTGCCGTGTCGAGCATTGATTGCAGCATCACCACATAGATGATGGCGAGTTCGAAGGCGAAGCCCGCATAGGCAACCCAGCGCAGTCCCCGGCTCTCGCGGCCGCCCAGCACGATCGCCGCGACGATGCCGGCCAGCGCAACAGCCGAGGCAAGGGCGAAGCCGCTATCGTAGCTGCTTTCATCCGCCAGTTCG
Organism: Mesorhizobium sp. M0106; assembly: GCF_040322715.1. Taxonomy (NCBI): domain Bacteria; kingdom Pseudomonadati; phylum Pseudomonadota; class Alphaproteobacteria; order Hyphomicrobiales; family Phyllobacteriaceae; genus Mesorhizobium; species Mesorhizobium sp. M0106. The sequence goes on from NZ_JAMYUA010000020.1 coordinate 71,870, forward strand.
AATTGGATCATCGCCAGGCCGGTGAGAAAGCCGATCAGTGCGTGCAAGGGCAACCTGCCGCCGAGTTGCAAAACCCTCTCGACCGGCCCGGCAGCAAAGATCGCAGCGGTAAAAAGCAGCACCGATGCGGCAACGAGCGGGATGGCGACTTGCAGCGTGTCGTATTCCATGGCCAACAGCACGAGGTAGAAAAGCACCGACAGGATGATCAGGTGGCGCGCCGCCTGGCTGCGCGTCCAGAACGAAACGGCGAACAGAATTAGCGCCATGACCACGAAGAGATGCGGAAATTCCGTGCGCCGGAAGTAGTCGAACCCTCTCAGGAACAGCCAGGCATCGGCGATGCCGACGGCAGCGACGGTCAGCGGGTTTGAGCGCAGCGCCACCGCCGCCAGCGCTGTGCCGGCGCCCCAGGTGATCAAGGCCGAGGCCTCGTCGCCCGACAAATGATACATCTGGCCGATCAGCGCGATCGATCCGCCGAACGCTGCCGCCGCGACGATCCACAGTGCTTCGCCGATCGCCGCATGGTCGCGCATCTTCAGCACCGCGCCGCCGACATAGCCGGCAAGGATAACGGCAAAAAGTGCCGCGACCCGCACCAGCCGCGGGATGACTTCCCAGTTGGCGGCGATAAAGATCAGGATAGCTGCGCCGAACAGCAGCGCCGCCATCATCGCCAGGATCGAGCCGAAACTCAGCGATTTGCGTTCGTTTGCCTCGACGTCGCGCGTTAGAGCCTCGGCTGTCGGCGCGTCGATCAGGCCAGCCTGCTGCCATCGCGCGATATCCGACCTGGCCCGTGACGAATAGCTCGCCATGCCCCTCCCCCTTTGCTTGGTTCTTTTAGCTCGTCCGGCCAAGCGTTTGACCTAACGGCGTTTTCCGATCTGGGCGGAAAACCGGACGCGCGTTAATGCTGCATTGCACAATTTGCATTGCTGCCATGCACCAATAGCGCTTTTAAATCGATATGACCCCACCTATTTTCACGGTGCACACAAAGACGGAATGATCCGAAAGAAAGACGAAACGAGACTACCATGAACCTGATCCGCAACTATCGCAACTGGCGCCGCTATAGGGACACCGTGTCCGAGCTGAACCGCCTGAGCACCCGTGAACTGACCGACCTCGGCATCAGCCGCAGCGACATTCACTACGTCGCCCGCAAGGCGGTCTAATCCTTCGGGCCGCAAATGGTCCGAACCAGTTTTGAAAAGAGAACGACAATGAACCTGATCCGCAACTATCGTAACTGGCGCGTCTACCGCGAGACGGTTACCGAGCTGGGTCGCCTGTCGAATCGCCAGCTCAACGATCTCGGCATCGTCCGCGACGAGATCAAGATGGTCGCTCGCAGGGCGATCTAACCACAAGAATTTCGCCAGGGTCGACCTCCTCCCCGACCCTGACGGATACGGTCAGCCTTCACCTCCTCCCGAGGGTTGACCACAAAAACGGCGCCCGCCGGACCTCCTCCCCCGGCGGGCGCTGTTTCAAAAAGGGTTTCGCACCCTTTCAAATGGCGAAAGGAATTTCGTCAAAGCCGACCTCCTCCCCGGCGATGACGAATACGGTCGATCTTCACCTCCTCCCGAGGATCGACCAACAAAACGACACCCGCCGGACCTCCTCCCCCGGCGGGTGTTGTTGTTTTGGGCAATATTCCGCAGCAGCCCACTTGCGGTGCGATCCCTGGCAATTGCAATCCTTGCGCCAAGCGACTATTTCGGCGCTCATGGACAAGAACCCCATTCACGTTATCGGCGGCGGTCTCGCCGGCTCCGAAGCCGCCTGGCAGGCGGCCGAAGCCGGCGTTCCCGTTGTCCTGCATGAAATGCGTCCCGTCCGCGGTACCGACGCGCATAAGACCGACGGGCTGGCCGAGCTCGTCTGTTCCAACTCCTTCCGCTCCGACGATGCGCAAACCAATGCCGTCGGCCTGCTGCACGCCGAAATGCGGCTGGCCGGTTCACTGATCATGAGCGCCGGCGATGCGCATCAGGTGCCGGCCGGCGGTGCGCTGGCCGTCGACCGCGACGGATTTTCCGAAGCGGTGACCAGAAAGCTCGAAGCGCACCCGCTCATCACCATTCGTCGCGAGGAGGTGCCCGGCCTGCCGTCGGCGGACTGGGACCAGGCGATCGTTGCCACCGGCCCGCTGACCGCGCCTTCGCTCGCCCAATCGATTGCGGAAGCAACCGGCGCCGACGCGCTCGCCTTTTTCGATGCCATCGCCCCGATCGTCCATTTCGACACGATCGACATGGATATCTGCTGGTTCCAGTCGCGCTACGACAAGGTCGGTCCCGGCGGCACCGGCAAGGATTACATCAACTGCCCGATGGATAAGGAGCAGTACCTTGCCTTCGTGCAGGCGCTGGTCGACGGCCAGAAAACCGAATTCAAGCAATGGGAAGGCACGCCCTATTTCGACGGCTGCCTGCCGATCGAGGTGATGGCCGAGCGCGGCGTCGAGACATTGCGCTACGGGCCGATGAAGCCGATGGGGCTGACCAATGCGCACAATCCGTCCGTAAAGGCCTATGCCGTCGTCCAGCTTCGCCAGGATAATGCGCTGGGCACGCTCTACAACATGGTCGGCTTCCAGACCAAGCTGAAGCACGCCGAGCAGGTGCGCATATTCCGCACCATTCCCGGGCTGGAAAACGCCGAATTTGCCCGCCTAGGCGGCCTGCACCGCAACACCTATATCAATTCGCCGACGCTGCTCGATGCGTCGCTGCAGTTGAAATCGCGACCCGGCTTGCGTTTTGCCGGCCAGATCACTGGCTGCGAAGGCTATGTCGAGAGTGCCGCCATCGGCCTGCTTGCCGGGCGCTTTGCCGCCGCCGAAAGGCTTGGCCACGCGCCGTCGCTGCCGCCCTTGACCAGCGCTTTCGGCGCGCTGCTCAACCACATCACTGGTGGCCATATTGTCTCCGACGACGAGCCGGGGAAGCGCTCCTTCCAGCCGATGAATGTCAATTTCGGCCTGTTCCCGCCCGTGGACGCGCCAAAGATCGAGGGCAAGCGGCTGCGTGGCAAGGACAAGACGGTCGCCAAGCGGCACGCGGTGACATCGCGCGCGCTCGCCGACTGCCGCGAATGGCTGGGGCTGCCTTTTCGGGCGGAAGCGGCGGAGTAGCTCCCTGCTTGCGGATTGCGCGGCGCAGAAGCAGGATAACATCCTACTTGTATCGCGAGGCCAAATTCCATGGAATCCGCTGAGAAACTGTCAATCACCGTAACGCCCGCCATGGCGCGTATGATCCGCGAAAAGGTTGAAGACGGCTCCTTCGGTTCGGCCAGCGAAGTCATCCGCGCAGCGCTTCGCGCCTTCCAACGCGAGGAGGAAGAACATGCCGAGCGCATGGCCTCGATCAGGGCGCGTGTAAAGGCGTCGATCGAGGATACGAGGCCTGGCTATACCGGACAAGAGGTGCGCGATCATCTCCGAGGACTGTTTGCTCAGTATTCAGGCCGCGCTGATGATTCAGCGGCTTGAGGTCGACTACCGTGAAACCGCCAGAAACGATTTGGCTGACATTTTCAAGCACATCATCGAGGCCGGCGGAAATCCGGACATAGGCGCTGAAATTCGTGCTTCGAATCGAAGATCGCTGCCGAAGCATCGGCAATGCACCGCGTGGCGGCCGGCCGCGCGATGACATTGCACCAGGGTTGCGAACTGTGCCGTTCGAGCACTCGGCTATTATCGCCTATGTTGTCAGCGACGATCTTGTTCGCATCGTCAACATCTTCTACGGCGGTCGCGATTATGAGACGCTGATGCGCGATGGCGGATCGAGTAATCCATCGTGATGAAAAACTACTCGGCCGGGGCGATGCTCGCCGCCTGCAGTCCAGGCGCGGCGGCCTCCCCGGACTTCCTCATTGGTCATCAGCCTTCATGCGGCCGGCCAGCCTCGCGTCGCTCGTCGGAACAAAAGCCAATGCCGGCGCAGGACAGAGAGCCGCGCCACCTCCTTGACAGGCGAGCGGCGGGCGCGCTCCATTTTGTCGAGATAGGCGCCCGAAAGAGCCAGCGGCAGAAACGCCGGGCGCAGCGAAACCGGCAGAGCGGACGCCCCCTGCTCGAAAGCGGAAAGATGCTCGCGTGCCAGCGCGATCATCGCGGCAACGGCGCGTTCCGCGCCCGGCCCGCCGTCGCCTGTAACGAACTCTTGCGGCGACGATCCCGCCGCCGCCAAAATATCGGCCGGGACAAAGCACTGTCCCCGCTTGCGATGCAGCGGCAGCAGAAGCAGGAGACCGGTCATCGCCTGCGCACAACCTGCCCTGCCGGCAAGTTCGGCAAAGCGTGGTGCTTGGACCGGATCGAGCACGATCGCCGCAAGCTGGATGAGCGCGGCGGCAGTCTCGCCGCAATAGCCTTCGAGGTCGGTGCGCGACGGCATCGGGTCGTCATAGAGATCGAAGATGCGCGCTTCGAGCATATTGTCGAAAGCAGCCTTGGGCAGGCGGTGAGTGGAAATAGTCGCCCTTAGCGCGTCCGCCACGGGATGGCCGACCTCAGCCCCATCCTCTTCGCCGGCGATGACATCGCGCCACCATTGCAGCCGCACCTCGCCCGGCAGCGCTTCGCGGATGCGATCGCGTATGCCGGCAATTTCGGCGTTGAAGGCATAGAGCGAAAACAGCACGTCCCGCTTGTCTTCGGGCGCGTAGAGCGCGGTCAGATAGCGGTCATGATCGGCGGCGCGCACCGTCTCCATGGCGACTTTGGTGTTTTCGGCCACGTCAGTCGACGGCGATGAGTGCTGCGGCCACGGCGCGGTTTTCCGCCAGCAGCACATTGTAGGTCCGCACAGCCGCCCCGGTCGACATCGGATCGGCGGAAATGCCCGCTTCTTTCAGTGCCGTGCGCAGCGCGGCGGGCAACGGCCTCAGATCCTTGCCGCTGCCGACCAGCAGGATCTCGACCTTGTCGGCCTCGTTGAACAGCTTGGCGAAATCCGCCGCCGTCAGCGCCAGCGGATCGGCCGGCTCCCAGCCATAGATGCCAGAAGGCAGGCACAGCAGCGAGCCGCGATGCGACATGTCGGCAAAGCGGAAACCGCCATTGCCGTAAGCCTCGATCGGTGCGCGGCCGGGGAAATGCGCCTCGCGGATGACGATGCCCTTGGCCACTTTTGAGGCAAGCCGTCAGGTGGCTATGGCTTTGCCGCCGCCCACCGGCTTTTCCTCATCGGACGCTGTGGCCTGCGGCCGCAGCTTGAACAGGATAAGCAGTGGCGCGGCGATAAAGATCGACGAATAGGTGCCGAACACGACGCCGAACAGCATGGCCATGGTGAACGAGCGGATCACCTCGCCGCCGAACAGCACCAGGGCCAGCAGCGCCAGGATCGTCGTCACCGAGGTCAGCGTCGTCCTCGACAGCGTCTCGTTGATGGCGTTGTTCAGCAATTGCGGCAGCGGCATTCGCTTGTATTTTCGCAGATCCTCGCGAACGCGGTCATAGACGACGATCGTATCGTTGAGCGAATAACCGATGATGGTAAGGATCGCCGCCAGCGACGATTGGTTGAATTCGAGGCCGGTGAGGACGAAGAAGCCGATCGTCATGACCACGTCGTGAACGGTCGCAACGATGGCGCCGACCGCGAACTGCCATTCGAAGCGGAACCAGACATAGATCAGGATGCCGAGCAGCGCGACCAGCATGGCAATGGTGCCTTGCTTGGCAAGCTCGCCCGAGACCGTCGGCCCGACCACTTCGACGCGGCGGAAATCATACTGGTCCTGCAGCTCGCCGCGCACCTTGTCGATGACGGTCTGCTCGGCATTCTCGCCGCCCTCCTGGGTACCGACGCGGATCAGAACGTCGTTCGGCTCGCCGAATTGTTGAACCTGCACCTCGCCGATATTGAGTTCCGTTAGCCTGCCGCGGATGTCGGCCAGATCGGCATTGCCGGCCTTGGACTGCACCTCGATCAGCGAGCCGCCCTTGAAATCGATGCCGTAATTGATGTCGATGGTCATGAAGCCGATGACCGACAGCACCGAAAGCACGCTCGAGAGCGTGAACGTCCAGCGGCGGATGCCCATGAACGGAATTTTCGTTCCCGGCGGAATGAAGGTCACCGGCGCGCGTGGCAACTCCTTCGGACGGGCGCGGCGAAGCCAGATCGACACCAGCAGGCGGGTGAAGGTGAAGGCGGTGAAGACCGTGGTCAGGATGCCGATGGCATAGGTGACGGCAAAACCCTTCACCGGCCCGGTGCCGAGGTAGAACAGCACCACGGTGGCAATCAGCGAAGTGACGTTGGAATCGACGATGGTCGCCAGCGCCTTGCTGAAGCCGGTATCGATCGCCTGGATCACCGAGCGGCCGGCACGTCGCTCCTCGCGAATACGCTCATAGATCAGCACGTTCGAATCGACCGCCATGCCGATGGTCAGCACGATACCGGCGATACCCGGCAAGGTCAGCGTCGCTCCAAGCAACGACAGCAGGCCGACGATCATCGCCACATGCACCGCCAGCGCGATGTTGGCGAGGAAGCCGAGGAAACCGTAGGCGACGAACATGAACGCCACCACTAGGATCGAGCCGATGATGCCGGCGACCTTGCCGGCATGGATGGAGTCCTGGCCGAGGCCAGGCCCCACGGTGCGCTCCTCGATCACGGTGAGCGTCGCCGGCAAGGCGCCGGCGCGCAGCAGCACGGCGAGATCGTTGGCGCTCTCGGCGGTGAAATTCCCCGATATCTGGCCGGAACCGCCAGGAATCGGTTCGTTGATCCGCGGCGCCGAAATCACCTGATTGTCGAGGATGATGGCAAACAGCTTGCCGACATTCTGCGCTGTCGCCTGGCCGAACCGCTGCGCCCCCTTGGAATCGAAGCGGAACGAAACCACCGGCTCATTGGTCTGCGAGTTGAACGTCGCCTGGGCATCGACGAGGTTTTCACCCGAAACAATGACGCGGTTCTCGATCAGATACGGAACCGGCGGGTCGTCCTGCGAATACAGCACCGAGGACCCCGGCGGCGGACGGCCGTTCAGCGCATCCTGCACCGGCATCGATTGGTCGACCATCTGGAAGGTCAGCTTGGCGGTCTGGCCGAGAATTTCCTTCAGCCGTTGCGGGTCCTGCAAACCAGGCACCTGCACAAGGATGCGGTCGTCCCCTTGCCGCTGCACGATCGGCTCGGTCGTTCCCAGTTCGTTGACACGACGGCTGACGACCTCGATCGACTGGGTCAGCGCCGTCGACGTACGGTATTTGATGCCGGCATCGGTGACGCTGAATTTAAGCAGGCCGGCCTCGGAATCATCCAGGGTCATCTCCTGGACGGAGCCGCCGCTGAACAGGCCGGCCGCGACCGGATTGGTCAACGGCTTCAATGCGTTCTTGGCGGCGTCGATCTGTGCGGGATCGGTGATGCGGACCTGCACCGTGCGCCCCGACCCGGCAAGGCCGGTATAGCCGATCTTGGCATCGCGCAGCAGCGTCCTGATTTCGTCGCGCGTCGTCTCCAGCCGATCCTTGATCAGATCGTTCGGATCCATCCTGAGCAGGATGTGCGAGCCGCCCTGCAGGTCGAGGCCGAGCGTCATCTGCCGCTTCGGCACCCAGTCGGGAAGCTTGGCCAGCGTGCTGGCGGAAAAAAGGTTGGGCGCAGCGAGGACCACTGTGGCGGCCACGGCCAGCCAGATCAGGATCATCTTGAAGCGCGAAAAATAAAGCATATGGCGTCGTCCGTCAGGGCGTACTGGCGGATCGTTCCGCCGACAATTCGGTTATTTCTTGGCGTTCTGGTTCGCCACCGGCTCGCCCTTGACGCGCACATCGGCAATCGTCGAGCGCAGCGCCGTCACCTTGGTGCCGCCGCCAAGGTCGATCTCGAGCTCGTTGTCGTCAATCACCTTGGTCACCTTACCGACCAAGCCGCCGCCGGTGACGACGGTATCGCCGCGGCGAACCGCCGCCAGCATCTCGCCGCGCTTCTTCAGCTGCGTGCGCTGCGGCCGGATGATCAGAAAATACATGATCACGAAAATCAGAGCAAACGGCACGATCTGGATAAACATTGCGGACGAGTCCCCGCCGATGCCTTGGGCGTATGCCGGTGTCACAAACATCGAGGTACTCCTGAATTTTAAAAACAGCCGCCAAACCGTTCCGGGAATTTGACGGCCCCGCCAAATTTGGCCGGAATATAGTCGGTAACGTTGCCAATGCAACTGCGCCGCCGGGCAAATCGGCTGCTTTTCCGGCCTGGTGAGCCGTGTTAGAGGGTGATCCCCAAAAGCGACGCTCGGTTTCCGCAAAAGATCATGCTCGAACAAATGCTTGGGACGAGTTTCGAAACCGCTGAAATCAGGTAGGTTGGCCTGCCGCACCGTCCTGAACGCGATGCAAACGCGAAACGAAAAGACCAGAGATGACCGACAGCACCATCGATATCCTGAGCCAGAAGCTCGACCGCCTGATCGAGGCGGTCGCCCGCCTCGCCCCGCCGCCGGTGCCGCAAACCGACCTCGGCGTGGCCGATTGCTTCGTCTGGCAGGCCGATCCCGGCTATCTGGAGCCGGTGCTCAAGGTCAACCGCGTCGACATCGGCCTGATCCGCGGCGTCGACCGCGTCCGCGACATATTGGTCGACAACACCGAGCGCTTCGCCTCAGGCTATGCTGCCAACAACGTGCTGTTGTGGGGCGCGCGCGGCATGGGCAAATCGTCGCTGGTCAAGGCAGTGCACGCCTCGGTCAACGCTTCGGCGAAGCTCGACCTGCCGCTCAAGCTGATCGAGATCCATCGCGAAGACATCGACACGCTGCCGAAGCTGATGGGCTTGTTGAAGGCAGCACCCTTCCGCTTCATCCTGTTTTGCGACGACCTGTCATTCGACCATGACGACACGTCCTACAAATCGCTGAAGGCAGCACTTGAAGGCGGCGTCGAGGGCCGCCCGGCCAATGTCATCTTCTATGCCACCTCGAACCGGCGACATCTGTTGCCGCGCGACATGATCGACAATGAGCGCTCGACCGCGATCAACCCGTCGGAAGCGGTCGAGGAAAAGGTTTCGCTGTCGGACCGCTTCGGTCTGTGGCTTGGCTTCCACAAATGCTCGCAGGACGAATATCTCGACATGATCGATGGTTATGTCCGCCATCACGATCTCGCCATCGATCCCGAGACGCTGCGCGCCGAGGCGCTGGAATGGGCGACGACGCGCGGCAGCCGTTCGGGCCGCGTCGCTTGGCAATTCACCCAGGATCTGGCAGGCCGGCTCGGCAAGTCGCTCAAGGACTAGACCATGATCCCGAACCGAAGGTCAGCGTAGCAAAAAAGGAGCCCGGTTTCGGACTAGATCATGGTCCAGAAAAGCAACAGAAGAAGCCCGCACCTTGCGGAGCGGACTTCTTCGGCGGGCTGAAGGTCAGGCGGCCCGCAAGTCGCTTTTTCTCTATTCGAGATAGCCTGACGGATCGACCGGCGCCGAGTTCTTGCGAACTTCGAAATGCAGTTTCGGCGAGTCGGTGGTGCCGCTCATGCCGGACAGGGCGATTTCCTGCCCGCGCTTGACCTTTTGGCCGCGCTGCACCTCGATCGAGCTGGCATGGCCGTAGACGGTGACCAGACCGTTTTCGTGACGCACCAGCACCGTGTTGCCGAATTCCTTGAGGCCGTCGCCGGCATAGATGACGACGCCATTTTCGGCTGCCTTGACCGGCGTCCCCTCAGGCACGGCGATGTCGACGCCGTCCTTGCCGCCGCCGAAGCTTGAAATCACGCGGCCGCGCACCGGCCAGCGCATCTTGCCGATGCCGGTTGCATCAGGCGCCACCGCATCGTCGTCCTCGGCCTGCTGGATGACTTTCGCATCCTTCTTTGGCGGCGTGTAGGAGGCGAGCGTCTGCGTCGGCGTTGTCTTGGCCGGTGGCTGAGTGGTGGCCGTCGTCACCGGATCGACCTTTGCCGGCTTCGCGCCGGCGACAACAGCGGTTCCGCCGGCCGGCACTTTCAGGGTCTGGCCGATCTTGAGCAGCCCGTCCTGCATGCCGTTCGCCTGTTTCAGCGCAACGACGCCGACGCCGGTCTTTCTGGCGATGGCGGACAGCGTATCGCCTTGCTGTACCGTGTAAGTGCCGCCGGCACCGGCCGGCTTGGCCATCGCCGAGGCTGTTTTGAGCGCAGTCTTTCCATCCTTCGGCTGGCTTGCGGCGGCCGAGGCATCCACCTGCGCGGCAGACTTGCCTTCCCTGAGCTTCGGCTGCTGCGGCAGCACGGCCACCTTCTCCGGCGCGTCGGCCGGCTGGTCGTGCCTGGTGCCGTTCGCGGGCTTGGCGTCGGCGACTTTCGGCGCGGCTCCGTTGCTCGAGTAAGCATAGGCCGGGATGACGAGCTTCTGGCCGGTCTTCAGCCCTTTGGTTGCGCTCAGCCCGTTGACTTTCATGATGGCATCCGCCGGCACGCCGTAGCGCCGCGACAGGCCGGAAATGGTCTCGCCATCCTTGACGATGATCTCGGTTGCATGCGGTGCGCCGGCGGCCGTCGCCATGCGCGGCGCGTCGGGCTCGGCGTTCTTGAACGGCCTTGCCGCCGGAGCAACGGTGCCGGTTGCCGTCCTGTCGACATGAGGAGCGGCAGGCGCCAGGGCCGGCGCGGCAGCGGTACGCACCGGGCGGGCGGGAGGGGCCAGGGCGGGAGCCGGCGGCGGCAGTTGCTGTGCCGTAACCGGTTCGAGGCTTGAGCGGCTGACCGACTGGGTGTGGCTGCCGTCGATCGGGGCGGCCGCAACATCGCCCGGATAAGGCTGGGCAGCATCCTGCTTGTCGATGATGGCGCGCTGGTTGTTGGTCGAGGCGGTGAACACGTCGTCGACGCTGTTGAACCGCGCCACTTGGGAACTACACCCCGTCGCAGCGCCTGCGATCATGAGGACGGCGCAGCCACGCGCCAGATTGCGTCCGTTTGCCTTCAAAACACTGAATTGCATCGCACTAACCCGCACAGACCCGGTACAACTGAGCGTGATTAAAGCGCGTTAATGTTACCGGTCGGTTAAACCTCTAGAGTCCGACGCAAATTTTCTTAAAATTTTTAAGTCAGATGACCGCGGCGACGCCGTGCAGGATCGGCTGCAGGCGCACCAGGCCGATATCCTCGCGTTCGAAGCGGCTGCCGACCTTGGTCAGCTTGGCCAGCACCTGCTCGCCTTCGTCGGGTCCGATCGGCGCGATGACGATGCCGCCGCTCGACAATTGGTCGAGCAGGAAGCGCGGCAGGCTGTCGAACGCCGCCCAGGCGACGATGCGGTCGAACGGCGCTTCATTGGCCAGCCCGTTCGAACCGTCCGCCTGGCGCACGATGACATTGCCGATGGCGAGTGCCTCGAGGCGCTGCCGGGCCTGTTCGGCCAGCGTCTTGTAACGGTCGATGGTGACGATCCGAGCGGCAAGCCGCGACATCACCGCCGCCGTGTAGCCGGACCCGGTGCCGATCTCGAGCACGCGATTGCCCGGCTCGATGGCAAGTGCAGCGATCACCGCCGCCTGCAGGTCGGCGCCTTCGATGGCCTCGCCGCATTCGATCGGCAGCATGCGGTCCGACCAGGCGATCGAATGGAAGTGGGCCGACAGAAAACCGCGCCGCGGCGTCGCCTCAAAGGCGGCGATCAGCGCCTTCGGCACCGTGCCCCTGCCGCGCAGGCGAAGCAGGAAGGCGGCAAAACCTTCGCGGTCGTCGACCGCTGGAGCGTGGTTCAAGTTCATGCGAGCGCCTTGGCCAGTTGATCGCGGATTTCATGCGCGGTGAGATCGAGCTGCAGCGGCGTCACCGACACCAACCGATTGCGCAAGGCATGGAGGTCGGTGCCTTGCTTGCCCTCGACCGGCTCGCGGCCGAAGCGCAGCCAATAGTAAGGCAGGCCGCGGCCGTCGCGGCGCTCGTCGACCCACAGGCTGTGGACGAGCTTGCCCTGCGAGGTAACGACCGTGCCGGCGATCTCTTCGGGTGGGCAATTCGGAAAGTTGACGTTGAGCAGCACGCCGTCCGGCAACGGCATGGCGACAAGTTTTTCGAGCAGCGCCGGCGCCAGCGCTTCGGTGGTCTCGTAGGGAACGACGCGATCCTCGCCGACATAGGAATAGGCCTGGCTGATGGCGATCGAGCGCACGCCGAGCAGCGCGCCTTCCATGGCACCGGCGACGGTGCCAGAATAGGTGACGTCGTCGGCAATGTTGGCGCCGGAGTTGACGCCGGACAGGATCAGGTCGGGTGCTTCAGGCAGGATCTTCTTCACGCCCATGATGACGCAGTCGGTCGGCGTGCCGCGCACGGCAAAGTGCTTTTCGCCGATTTTCCTGAGGCGCAGCGGCTCCGAGATCGACAGCGAATGCGCATAGCCGGACTGGTCCTGTTCCGGCGCCACCACCCAGACGTCGTCCGACAGCGTGCGGGCGATGCGTTCGAGCGATGCAAGACCCTCGGCATGGATGCCGTCGTCGTTGGTCAGGAGGATACGCATGAGACCGCCTTTGGATGTTCAGATTGACGGCAGTTCTGTACGGCGCCCCCCTCTGTCCTGCCGGACATCTCCCCCACTTGGGGGGAGATCGGCTGGCCGCCCCCTCGGCGCTTTCCCTGCACCACTGGCAATTGGCGAAGGTCGCTGCGATGTCCAATCTCCCCCCTTGAGGGGGAGATGTCCGGCAGGACAGCGGGGGGCGCGAAGGAACGCGGGGCCGACAATCTTGTCACTTCGATGATTCGATCTTTGCGAGGCCGCCCATGTAAGGCCGAAGCGCTTCAGGAATGGTTACGCTGCCATCCTCATTCTGGTAATTTTCGATGACTGCGATAAGAGCGCGGCCGACGGCAGTGCCGGAGCCGTTCAGCGTGTGGACGAAGCGATTGCCCTTGCCGTCCTTGTCCTTGTAGCGGGCGTCCATGCGCCGCGCCTGGAAATCGCCGCATACCGAGCACGACGAGATCTCGCGATAGGCATTCTGGCCGGGCAGCCAGACCTCGATGTCGTAGGTCTTGCGCGCGCCAAAGCCCATGTCGCCGGTGCACAGCGTCACGGTGCGGAACGGCAGGCCGAGCCGCTTCAGCACCTCCTCGGCGCATTCGGTCATCCGCTCGTGCTCGGCAAGCGACGATTCCTGGTCGGTGATCGACACCAGCTCGACCTTGTAGAACTGGTGCTGACGCAGCATGCCGCGCGTGTCGCGGCCGGCCGAGCCCGCTTCCGAACGGAAGCACGGCGTCAGCGCGGTATAGCGCAGCGGCAGTTTTTCGTGCGGCGTGATTTCCTCGCGCACGAGATTTGTCAGCGGCACTTCGGCCGTTGGGATGAGCCAAAGGCGTTGTATAGATGCCGAGACGAACGTCTCTTCCGGCTGCCCCACCAGAGCATCCACAATTCGTTGTCGCGCAGAGCGACCGTCGACATCTGGTGAGCCCGCGTCTTGTGCTGAAGCAAGCGCTCGTACAACCTTTTCAATCGAAGTCAGATTTCTTGCTGTAGCAAACAAATCGTCCTCAAATTTCGGCAATTGTCCGGTGCCGAACATTGCCTCGTCGCGCACCATCAGCGGCGGGACGATCTCCTCGTAGCCGTGCTCGGTCGTGTGCAGGTCGAGCATGAACTGGCCGAGCGCGCGCTCCATCCGCGCCAGCTGGTTCTTGAGCACCGTGAAGCGCGAACCCGAAAGCCTTGCGGCACGCTCGAAATCCATCATGCCGAGCGCTTCGCCGATCTCGAAATGCTCCTTCACCCAGTTCGGGCGGGTCGGCGCCTTGCCGACGACGCGCTTGACGACATTGTCGTGCTCGTCCTTGCCAACCGGTACGTCGTCGAACGGCACATTGGGCAGAACCGCCAGCGCATCGTTCAGCGCCTTGTCGACCTCGCGCTCGTGCGCCTCGCCATTCTGGATGAAGGCCTTGATCTCGCCGATCTCTGCCTTCAGCCTTTCGGCAAGGGCGGCATCGCCCGAACGCATGGCATTGCCGATCTCCTTCGACGCGGCATTGCGGCGTTCCTGCCTGATCTGCAGCTCGGTCAGATGCTCGCGCCGCGCCTCATCCGCGGCGATCAGGTCGTCGACCGTGGACTGCGCCTCCCCGGCCGACCACGAGCGCTTCTGGAGCGCTTCGACAAGGGCCTTCGGGTTGTCGCGAATCCATTTGATGTCAAGCATGGTCTGTTCGTCCTCGGCACGGCGGTTTCGGGGCAAGCAAATGCCCAAAACAAAGACCAGAGGGCGTAAACCGCATCGATACAAGACGTCAAGGCAGAGTTCCTTCGCGCCGACCTCAGGTAGGCAGCACGCGCAACGTTCGATCGAAAGAACCCTGGAAACAAAAACCCGCCTCGGGAGGCGGGTTTTTGGAGCCAATTGGCACCATACCCAAATTAATAGCATAGCTGCCGGCACAAAGCAAGAACAAAGTTGCTCCTTCAGCGAAGAATCGTGGCCTAATTCCAGCTTGGGTTCCTCGCCCCACGAAGTGGGGAGAGGTGGCTCGGCGAAGCCGAGACGGAGAGGGGAAACCGCGCCCTACGAAAGACCCCTCTCCGGCCGCGTCGCGGCCACCTCTCCCCCGCTTCGCGTGGGCGAGGAACCCAGGTCTTGAGAGGTCGAGCGCAAGACAGAGGGAGCGCTGTCCCGCGGATTTCGAAAGCTGCCCGCCTCAATCGCTACGTCGAAGACGCGTCCGCCGGCTTTTCGGCCACCTCTTCCGTGGCGTCCTGCTTTTCGCGGGCCACACGGTCGCGCTCCTTGCTGCGCTCGATCAGCCGGGCCGACCAGATCGAGACCTCGTAGAGAAGGATCGTCGGAATGGCGAGGCCGATCTGGCTCATTGGGTCGGGTGGCGTCAGCACCGCCGCCACCACAAAGGCGATGACGATCGCCCATTTGCGCTTCTCGGCCAGGCCCTGGGACGACAGCATACCGACCCGCGTCATCAGGCTGGTCACCACCGGCAACTGGAACACCAGGCCGAAGGAGAAGATCAGCGTCATGATCAGGCTGAGATATTCGGACACTTTCGGCAGCAGCGAAATCTGCACCTGGTCGTTGGTGCCGGTCTGCTGCATGGCGAGGAAGAACCACATCACCATCGGCGTGAAGAAGAAATAGACCAGCGACGCGCCCATCAGGAACAGGATCGGCGAGGCGATCAGGAACGGCAGGAAGGCATTGCGCTCGTTCTTGTAGAGGCCGGGCGCGATGAATTTGTAGATCTGCGTGGCGATCAGCGGAAAGGCGATGACCATGCCGCCAAACATGGCGAGCTTGACCTGGGTAAAGAAGAATTCCTGCGGTGCCGTATAGATCAGCTCGACCTTGTGCGGGTCGAGCCCGGCCCATTGCGTAGCCCATCTGAACGGAATGACCAGCAGGTTGAACAGCTTCTTGGCGAAGAAGAAGCACACAAGAAAAGCGACGAAGAAACCGCCGATCGACCACATCAGCCGCCGGCGCAACTCGATCAGATGCTCCATCAGCGGAGCCGACGATTTCTCGATTTCGTCCTTTTCCTTATCCGAAGTGCTCACTTTGCGGCTCCCGCCGTTTTCCTGGCGGCCGGCTTCTTCGTTGCTGCCGATTGAGCTTTCGGCTCAGCTTTCGTGGCGGCCTTTGGCGCAGCGGTCTTTGCCGGCTTGGCCGGCACGGCAGCCGCTGCTTTCGCAGACGCCGGCTTCTTCTTTGCCGCCGATGCTTTTTGCGGCACGGCCGCTGCAGTCGTTTGCGCCTGCACTGCCGGTGCCACGACGGACTCGTCCGTCATCGCCGGAAAGATCGGCGTGGCCGGCGTCGGCTCCGGCGGACTGACGCCCGGCATCGTCGTTGCGCCGTTCTTCAGCGGCTCGGCTGCCTGTTCTGTCGAAGTGGCGGGATCGACGACCGGCTTGGGTTTCATCACGGCATCGACGCCGGAACGGACGTCAGCGGCCGCCTGCTCGAATGGATTGAGCTGTTTCCTGATCTCGGCCGCCGGATTGAGGCTTCTCAGCGAATCGACCGACTTCTTGACGTCGTCGAGCTCGGCTTCCTTCAGTGCGTCGTTGAACTGCCGCTGGAAATCGGAGGCCATGGCGCGCAGCTTCGCCGTTGTGCGGCCGAAGGTGCGCAGCATGTTGGGCAAATCCTTGGGCCCGACGACCACGATCATGACGATCGCGATCACCAGCATCTCGGTCCAGCCGACTTCGAACATGGCTATACGTTCCGACTAAAGTGTTGGGGCTCAGCCTTTGCTGGCCTTTTCCTTCGGTACCGAAACGGTTTCGTCGGAACGGTGTTCGACGGTACGCTTGTCCTCAGCAGTGTCGTCGTCGGCCATGCCCTTCTTGAAGCTCTTGATGCCCTTGGCCATGTCGCCCATCAACTCAGGGATCTTGCCGCGGCCGAAGACCAGCAGCACGATCACCAGAACGATCATCCAGTGCCAAATCGAAAATGAACCCATAGCAAATCTCTCTCGAACGGTTTCCCAGACGCTGATCTATGCGCTTTCGGGTTCGGATTCAAACAGAACTGCGACAGAGTTCATGAATGAGTGGCAGATGTCACGCACTTTCGGCACAGCAGCCCGCTACCAATCGGCGCAGTTCCGCCCTGCCTATGGCTTTAAGATGGCGCTCGGGTCAATCTTCCGTGACGCGCGGGGTCAAAAGGCCGAGTTCCTCGAGGTCGATGTCGGTCAGCGGATCCTCGTCGTCGGTGAGCGCATCGGGGTCGGCCGGCGGCAGCGGCACCGAGAAATTCGACGGCATGCGGCCGGACAGCAGCCCGGCACCCTTCAATTCCTCCATGCCGGGGAGATCGCGGATCTCCTCCAGTGCGAAATGGTCGAGGAAAATGTCGGTCGTGCCGTAGGTGACGGGACGGCCGGGCGTGCGGCGCCGGCCGCGCATCCTCACCCATTCGGTCTCCATCAGCGTGTCGAGCGTTCCCTTTGACGTCTCGACGCCGCGGATGTCCTCGATCTCGGCGCGCGTTACCGGCTGGTGGTAGGCGATGATCGCCAGCACTTCGAGGGCAGCGCGGGACAGTTTGCGCTGCTGCACCGTGTCACGGCTCATCAGGAAGGCGAGGTCGCCGGCGGTGCGAAACGCCCAGGCATCGCCGACGCGCACCAGATTGACGCCGCGCCGCGCATAGATCTGCTGCAGTTCGGCCATTGCCGCGGCAATGTTGATGCCGTCGGGCAGTCGCGAAGTGAGCTGTTTTTCGCTGACCGGCTCGGCGCTGGCGAATACGATCGCCTCGGCCATCCGTACGGCCTCCGCCATATGCAGCCGCTCGCCAGGATTCCGCGACAAATTCTGCCCCTGATTTTGTGCCGGGTTTTCGGCGACCGCGCCTTGTTCGGCGTCGTCGTCGACCTTGAACGGAATGACCGAAGCGTTGGCGCGTTCGCTCATGGTGCTACCTCGACTATCTTGATGGCCTGGGCGCGGCCGCGCAGATAAAGCGGCGCGAACACCTGGTCCTGCCGCATCTCCATCTTGCCTTCGCGCACCAGTTCCAGCGTCGCCGCAAACGAGCTGGCAACCGCGGTGCGCCGCTCTTCCGGGCCGGCCAGATATTCGACCAGGAAACTGTCGAGCGCCGTCCAGTCGCGCAGCGACCCGATCAGCCTGGTCAGCACGTCGCGCGCATCCTTGAGCGACCACACGCCGCGCCTGGCGATCGTCACATTGGTGATCGCCTGCTTCTGGCGCTGCTGGGCATAGGCGGTCAACAGGTCGTAGAGCGAGGCCGAATAGGCATTGCGCTTCTCGACGATGACCATCTCCGGCATGCCGCGTGCAAACACGTCTCGTCCAAGCCGGTTGCGGTTGACCAGCCGTGCCGCCGCGTCGCGCATCGCCTCCAGCCGCTTCAGCCGGAACTGCAGCACCGCCGCCAGTTCCTCGCCGCTTTCGCCTTCGTCGCCGGGCTGCTTGGGGATCAGGAGCTTCGACTTGAGGAAGGCCAGCCATGCCGCCATCACCAGGTAGTCGGCGGCAAGCTCCAGCCTCAGCGCCCTCACCTTCTCGACGAACGCCAGATACTGTTCGGCCAGCGCCAGGATCGAGATGCGCGACAGGTCGACCTTCTGATTGCGGGCAAGATGCAGCAGAAGATCGAGAGGACCTTCGAAGCCGGCCACATCGACGACCAACGCCGGATCGCCGGTCAGCCGGGAATCGTCGTTCTCGGCCCACAAGCGGTCCATCGGTGCGGCCTTGCCGGCCTTCAGGTCCAATGTTTCCGCCACTTCGCTTCCTTTGATGCTAGGCCACCGCGTCGAAATAACTGGCAAATTCGGCCCGAATCTCGGTCTCGTCCGCCACGTCGCGGTTCCTGATATAGGTCAGCGCCCGCTCCGCGCGCTCAAACGACTTGCCTTCAAGCCCGGTCGTGCGCGATGCAATGCCGGCCATCTCCTCGAACACGCCGTTGCAGTGAAGGACCAGATCGCAGCCCGCCGCAAGGATCGCCGCCGCCTTTGACGGGAAATCCCCAGAAAGTGCCTTCATCGAGGTGTCGTCGCTCATCAACAGGCCGTCGAAGCCGATTTCGTCGCGGATGATCTCTTCGATGACCTTGCCGGACGTGGTGGCCGGGTTCTTCGGGTCGATCGCGCTATAGACGACATGCGCCGTCATCGCCATCGGCAAATGGTTGAGCTCCCTGAACGGGGCAAAATCATGCCGCTGCAAGTCGCCGATCGAGGCGTCGACGGTCGGCAGTTCGAAATGCGTATCGGCGAAGGCCCTTCCATGACCGGGAATATGCTTCATCACCGGCAGCACGCCGCCCGCCATCAGGCCTTCCGCCGCGGCGCGACCCAATTCGATGACGGCGCGCGGCTCCTTGCCATAGGCGCGCGCGCCGATGACGTCGCTGGCGCCCTCGATCGGCACATCGAGCACCGGCAGGCAATCCGCCGTGATGCCGTAGCGCAGCAGGTCGAAGGCATGCAGCCGCGCCATCAGCCATGCGGCACGGGTGCCGGCGTCATGGTCGTCGCGCCACAAGGCGCCGAGTGCACCGGCAGCCGGATAGTTCGGCGCCAGCGGCGGCCGCAGGCGCTGCACCCGGCCGCCCTCCTGGTCGATGAACACCGGCGCATCCGCACGCCCGACGCAGTCGCGCATCGCGGCGACCAGATCGCGGATCTGCTCGGTCTCGCCAATATTGCGCGCAAACAGGATGAAGCCCCACGGGCATTCGTTGCGATAGAAACGGATCTCGTCGCGGGTCAGTGATTTCCCGGCGCAGCCGAGGATCATGGATTTTGATTCGGTCATGCGGAACAGTTTAGAGCTTCGCGCCGACAAAGGGAATCGCCCGCAATTGCCTTCAGAGGTTTCCGTTCACGCAAAAAAGCCGGCGCGGACGCCGGCTTTTCGAGAGGTTTTGGTGCCTAGTGGGACACGAAGCAATTGCCGCCGGCAGCCTTGTAGCTGGTGCACAGTTTGATCGCCTCGTTGCGAGACTGCGCCGGAACGCGGACGCGGTAGAAGGTGCCCTTGCCGGCGATCTCGGCCTTGACGATGTTGGGTGTGCGGCCGGAAAGCACGCTGCCATAGCGGCGCTGCAGATCCTGGTAAGTCGCCTGGGCGCTTTCGACTGTCGGCTGCGAAGCGATCTGTATCGACCACGAACCAGCCCTGGCCGCGGCCGGATCGATGGAAGCGACCTGATCGGGCTTGACCTCGCCAACCACATCGACGGGTTGGTCGGACGGACGCTGCGGCGCCACCGGAACCGTGGCCGGGGTGCTGGCGGACTGCTTGCTGGCTGACGCCTGGGCCTTGGCTTCAGCCTTTGTGTCGGGCTTGGGCGCCGGCTGCAGCTTGGAGGTTTCGGCCTGATCGCCGCTCGCCTGGTCGCCACTCGGCTGGTTGCCAATCTTCGGATCACTTGTCATTTGGTCGATCAGGGGCACGGTGCCGGTCTGCGCCGCGGCGTCGGCCTGGGCCGACGGAGCCACGTGCTGCGGCGCCGGATCGGCCGGCTCGGCAGCAGCCATCTGCGGGGCGGCGGGCGCCGGATCCTCGCGCGCCACCAGCGAGCCGTCAGGTTTCACGACCATGGTCCGTACCTTGCGCGGCGCAACGGCGACGATCTCGGGGGTTGCACCCTTCTCGGCCTCCTGCAGAACCTGCGCGATGCGATCCTCGGACTTGGGCGCCGGTGCGGCGGCGGTTTCGGTAGCGCCAGCCGCACTGGCGCCAAGCGCGCTGGAGTCAGGCGCGTTAGTGCCGGGCGCATTGGTGCCAGACCCGTCGGTGTCGGACGCCACGGCGCCGGGCGCGTCGATATCGTCTGCGGCATCGGGGTCATTGGGCGAAAGATCGACGACGCGGCTCTCCGGTTCGTTGGCCTTCAGGTCCACGGGCTCTTCGGTGTTGGTGACCAGCTTCTGCTGAACCGGCTCGGCGGGCTTGGCGCCCTTGACCACAGCGTCATAGACCTTGTTGTCCTGGTTCGGCACTACGGTGCCGCCTGGATTTTCCGGCTTGATCTTGATCGGCCTGTTGTCGGCCTTGACGATAACCGGCGCATCGCCGCCGCCCTTGCCGCCGAGGGTCAACGCAAAGGCGCCAAGGCCGCCGGCGATCGCCACGGCGCCGACCACCGCTCCTATCAGCAGCCCGCGCCTGCGCGGCTGCCTTTCGGCTCCGCGTTCGGCAAGGCCCGGAACCGACATCTCCTCGTCCAGTTCGGGATCGTAGTCGAGCTCATCGAAGGTGAAATCGTCGGCTTGCGAAACCGGCTGGCCGCCAGGCGATGGGCCCAGATCGAAACCGTCCGCTGCATCGGCATAGGAAGCAGCCGCCGCGCTGACGGGGGCTTCCGCAGGCTTGGCGCCATAGGCGCGCGTCTCGCTACGATCTTGCTTATAGCCAGACACGAAGCCGGCATCGTATTCATCGTCATAGCCAGCACTGCGCACCGGGGCAGGCGCTATGTCAGTTGCATTCATTTCGGTGAGAAGGCTGGCAAAATCGGCATCGAGATCGTCGTAGGCGGGCGCCACCGGCTCGTCATCGTCGAAGTTGAGCTCCGGAATGTCGAGATCGTCCGCCAGCGCCACGACGCGCTCGGGCACGTCGACCGTCTCGACATCGGGCATCTCGTCATAGGCGGAAGGCTGTTGATGCGAGGTTGGTGCAGCTTCCGTGTAGGCGGGCCGATCTTCATAGGATGGCCTCTCTTCGACCGGTGCGGCCCGATAGGACGGCGTTGCGGCCGGCTGCGGCGGTGGTGCCGGACGCGCTGAAGCTACCGGCTGGCTTGCAAAAGCGGGCTGAGGCTGTGCGACCGGTGTCACGCGGCTCCACGAGCGGGCCGGCTCGGGCGGTGTGGCGCGTGTCGTCAGCCAGTTCAGCGCATCGAGCGGGTCTTCTTCGGCAGCAGCTGCCGCACTCTTGTCGGCCGAGTCATGATCCAGGCCGATATTCCTGGCGAAGTCGGCATCGAGCGCATCGCTGTCGAGATCATCCGCGGGGCCGGCAGCGACTTCAACACCGAAATCCTCGCCTTCAAGCTCATCGAGGAGGACACTGCCAAGATCGGCGTCATTGGCGGCACTGGACTGCTGCGGCTCAGCGGGCTCGTGCTCGTCGAGTTCCCAATCCAGCTCGTCGACAGCATGCACCGGCTCGTTGGCGACGTCTTTGACCGCCGCCATTGGCTGTTCAGCGGCCACTGCTGGCTTCTGAATTACCGGCGCGATAGGCTGCTGAACAGCCATCACGGGCTTCTGGGCAGTCTGCGGGCTTGTCTGAGGTTCGTTGACCACTTGTGCCGGCCGTGTGCTCATCGCACCGAGCAGCGCGTTCAGTTCGTCTTCCAGGCTGCGTTCCTCAGCCACTGGGGCCGTCGGGACGACAGCGGCCGGCGCCGCTGGTTCGGCCGCAACCTGCGCCACGGGCTCTTCGGCTTCCTCGGCAGGCGCATCGTCGAAGCTCAGATCGAAATCGTCGTCGAACGCCGCTTCAGCGGCCGTGCCGGAAAGCCGGGCGGCCTCTGGCTCTTCGATCGACTGCTCTTCGATAAATTCTGGTTCTTCGATTTCGGCAGGCTCGTTCGGGCGAACGTCGAAGTCCATGTCGACATCGGCCATGGCATCATCGAAATGGCCGGCAAGATCCTCATCGGCCGAAACCGCCTCAACCGGCGATGCCGGGGCGGCGACGTTTTCCGCCGGCTCATGCTCGTCGAACATCAGCTCGTCTTCGAGCGAACTTGCCACGGCATCGTCGAACTCGTCATCGAACGCAGGCGCGGCCGCTTGCGCGGCGGTTTCAACGGCGACGGTCTGCTCCATCGGCTCATGCTCTTCGAGCATCGGCTCGTCTTCGAGCGAACTTGCCACGGCGTTGTCGAACTCATCGTCGAAGGCGGGCGCGGCCGCTTGCGCGGCGGTTTCAACGGCGACGGTCTGCTCCATCGGCTCATGCTCTTCGAGCATCAGCTCGTCTTCGAGCGAACTTGCCACGGCGTTGT
Source organism: Mesorhizobium sp. M0106 (assembly GCF_040322715.1). Classification (NCBI taxonomy): domain Bacteria; kingdom Pseudomonadati; phylum Pseudomonadota; class Alphaproteobacteria; order Hyphomicrobiales; family Phyllobacteriaceae; genus Mesorhizobium; species Mesorhizobium sp. M0106. The sequence goes on from NZ_JAMYUA010000020.1 coordinate 94,379, forward strand.
CGAACTCATCGTCGAAGGCGGGCTCGTCGACCGGCTCGATCGCCTCGGCTGCGGCCCTGGGTTCATCCTCGCCGGTCACCGCGATCTTGGCCGTCACATCGTCGTCGTGCCGAAAATCCTGGTCGAGCGAGGCGGCAAGTTCGTCGTCACTCGAAAGGTCGCCCTCGAACGGCGACACGTCTTCGAGCGAGCCGGCGACGGCGTTATCGAACTCGTCGTCGAGCTCCGGCTCGACAGCGGGAGCAAACGCCCTTTCGGGGGCGGAGGCAATTTCGTCGGCGGCAACAGGAGCGGCCGCAACAGGAGCAGCATCATCCGCCGCATTGTCCTCGAACGCGAAATCCTGTTCGAACGAGGCAGCAAGCGCGTCCTCCATTTCGTCGGCGGCGCCCGGTTCGGGTGTCGGCTCGCGAAGCTTGGCAGGGGAAGCATTGTCATTGGCGTCGGCGCCGAATTCGCCCATCAACTCCTTCTCGAGATCGATCTCGAAATCGCCCTCGTCCACCGACGGTTCGGCGGCAGCGGTTTTCGGCTGTGCCGGCGTTTGCGGTTTGACCGGCTGGCGCGGGTCGAACCCCATGATCCTGGTCAGTTCCGCGAACGGATCATCGTTGGCGATGTCGTTGTGGTCGGCTGCTCTCAGCTGGGTTCTGTCTGCCATTATTGTTCCCGAACTCGCACTCATTCGGACGCCATGGACGTCGCGTAGGGTTGGCCCTTACCAGCGCAATGTGGGCAAAAGGTGACAGGTTTTTTACTCAAACCTAACGCATTTCGGTGGGCGCATTGGCTCCGATCAGCGTCAGGCCGGACGTCAAAACGTCCGAAACAGCCTGCACCAGCCCTAGTCTGGCATGCGTCAATTGTCGGTCGTTAACCTTAACAAAACGTAAGTCGGGACTATCGGTGCCCCGGTTCCAGTGTCCGTGGAAGCTGGAAGCGAGTTCGTAGAGGTAAAATGCCAGCCGGTGGGGCTCGAGCGCGAGCGCCGCGGCTTCGATCAGCCGAGGATATTCGGCGAGCTTCCTGATCAGGCCGATCTCCCCCTCATCGGTCAGCAAAGCCACTTCGGCGGCCAGCTGGTTGCGGTCGAACATGGCCTCGCCCAATTGCTCGCTCGCCTGCCGGAATACCGAATGGCAGCGCGCCGAGGCATACTGCACGTAGAACACCGGATTGTCCTTCGACTGCTCGGTTACCTTGGCGAAGTCGAAGTCGAGCGGCGCGTCGTTCTTGCGGTAGAGCATCATGAAGCGGATCGGGTCGCGGCCGACCTCCTCCACCACTTCGCGCAAGGTCACGAACTCGCCCGACCGCTTCGACATACGTACCGGCTCGCCGGCGCGAAACAGCCTCACCAGCTGGCAAAGCAGCACGGTAAGCTTGACCTCGTCGCCGGCAATCGCCCGGGCAAGCGCTTCCAGCCGCTTCACGTAGCCGCCATGATCGGCGCCAAGCACATAGATCAGATCGACGAAGCCGCGATCGACCTTGTCCTTGAGGTAGGCGACATCGGCGGCGAAATAGGTGAAGGTGCCGTCCGACTTGACCAGCGCCCGGTCCATGTCATCGCCGACCGCGGTCGAACGGAACAGCGTCTGCTCGCGGTCCTCCCAGTCGTCCGGCTTCTCGCCCTTGGGCGGCGGCAGCTTGCCCTTGTAGATGTGGCCCTTCAGCGTCAGGTCGCTGATCGCCGAGCGTATCTTGCGGGCGTTGTTCGCATGCAGCGTCCGCTCGGAGAAGAAGACGTCGTGATGCACGTTGAGCAGCGCCAGATCCTCACGGATCATCGCCATCATCGCATCGATCGTCCTGTCCTTGACGATGGCAAGCGCCTCCTCGTCCGGCATCTGCAGCAGGGAGCGGCCGAATTCGCTGGCCAGCGCCTGACCAACGGGGATCAGATAGTCGCCTGGATAAAGCCCGGCCGGAATGTCGCCGATCTCATCGCCGAGCGCTTCGCGGTAGCGCAGCATGACTGAGCGTCCGAGCACGTCGATCTGCGAACCGGCATCGTTGATGACGTATTCCTTGGTCACGTCGTAACCGGCGAAGGCCATCAGATTGGCCAGCGCGTCGCCGACCACAGCACCCCGGCAATGGCCGACATGCATCGGGCCGGTCGGGTTGGCCGAGACATATTCGACATTGGTTTTCTTGCCGCCGCCGATAGTCGAGCGGCCGTAATTGCGGCCTTCGCCGAGCAGCGCCGTCAGATGCGCCTGCCAGAAGCCGTCCTTGAGCCTGAGATTGACGAAGCCCGGGCCGGCGATCTCGGCGGCCGCGATATCCTCGTCGGCGCGCAGCGCCTCGGCCAGCCTTTCGGCCAGCGCACGCGGGTTCTGGCCGGTCGGCTTGGCCAACACCATGGCTGCGTTGGTCGCGAGATCGCCATGGCTGGCATCGCGCGGCGGCTCGACGGCGATGCGCGACAGGTCCGGCGACACGCCATCCTTGTCTTTCAAATCAAGCGCTTCGACGGCCTTTATGATTCGCGCGTTGAAATCGGCGAAGATGTTCATTGCTGTGGCTCTGACGGTTTTGCAGGGATCCGGCTCGTTGGCCGGCAAAATCGCGCCCGCCCTAGCTCAAATCCGGCGTATGGTCAAACAAACGCCTGTGTTCCTTGAGTGCATAAGTGTCCGTCATGCCGGCCAGGAAATCGGCAACACTGCGCGCCTTGACGCGGTCCTCTGCCCGGTCGAGCCCTTCGCGCCAGCCATCCGGCATGGCGCGCGGATCGGCGAAATAGACGTCGAACAGGTCCCTGACGATCTGGTCGGCATCGGCGCGCACCCGCATGACCTCCGCGTGCCGGTAGAGGTGCTTGTAGAGAAAGGCCTTCAGCTCCTTTTCCAATACGGCCGTCTCGGCGGAGAAGCTCACCATCGGCTCGCCGGCCGCCCTTACCGCTTCGGCGCTGCCGGGCTTGATGCGCGCCAGATTGGCTGTCGTCGAGACGATCACGTCCTCGACCATGATGGTGATCTGCCGGCGCATCAGCTCGTGGCCGGTGCGTACGTCATCGAGCGCCGGATAGCGCTGACGCACGCCCTTGAGGATCGACCCCGGCAGCGAGACGCCCTCCAGCATATCCAGCCTCAACAGCCCTGCCCTCAAGCCGTCATCGATGTCGTGGGTGTTGTAGGCGATGTCGTCGGCAATCGCCGCACACTGCGCCTCGATACCAGCGAAGCGATCGAGCTCGAGGTCGTGCAGTTCGGAATAGTCGCGGATAGCCTGCGGCACCGGCCCCTTCAGCCCTTTCCCCTTGGCATCGGTCAGCGGGCCATTGTGCTTGACCAGCCCCTCCAGCGTTTCCCAGGTGAGGTTCAGCCCGTCGAACTCGGCATAGCGCCGCTCCAGCCGCGTCACCACACGCAGTGACTGCGCATTGTGGTCGAAGCCGCCCCAGGCGGCCATCTTTTCATTCAGCGCGTCCTCGCCGGTATGGCCAAAGGGCGTGTGGCCGAAGTCGTGCACCAGGGCCACCGCCTCGGCCAGGTCCTCGTCGCCGCGCAGCGCCCGCGCCAGAGCGCGTGCGATTTGCGCGACCTCGATCGAATGCGTCAGCCTCGTGCGGTAATGGTCGCCTTCGTGTGCGACGAACACTTGCGTCTTGTGCTTCAGCCGGCGGAACGCCGTCGAATGGATGATGCGGTCGCGGTCGCGCTGAAACGGCGTGCGCGTCAGGCTTTCCACCTCGTCGAACAGCCGCCCGCGCGACTTCGCCGGCTCGCTGGCATAGGCCGCGCGCGGCCGATAGCCGAATCCGATGTCGCCCAACTCGTTGGTCATAGCGTATGCCGCAGTTGACTTGCCCCGTCGCGCTTCATACCTATCATACGAAACCGAAAGCAAGGTGACGCCCATGGGCGCTGATGCCAAGACCGCCATGAAAGTCGAGATGACCGACGCCGCCGCCAGGCGGATCGCCAAGATTGTGGCGAGCGAAGCCGGCAAGACGGCCGTGCGCGTTTCGGTCGAGGGCGGCGGCTGTTCCGGCTTCTCCTACAAGTTCGATCTGGTCGACAGGCGCAATGACGACGACGTCGCCATCGAAAAGGACGGCGCCACCGTGCTGATCGACGACCTGTCACTGGTCTATATGGGCGGCTCGGTGATCGATTTCGTCGACGATCTGATGGGCCAGTCGTTCCAGATCAGAAACCCCAATGCGGTCGCCTCCTGCGGCTGCGGCACCAGCTTCTCGATCTAGAAATGCCCGACATCGGCGCGGTCCGTCAGGTCGCGCTTTCCGCCGGGCGCGACCTCGATGCGACGCTGGCGTTCTGGCGCGAGGTGCTCGGCATGAACCTGCATGCGCGTTTCGATCCGCCGGGCATCGCCTTTATCATGGCCGGTGACGTGCGCCTGCTTTTCACCGACGGCCTGCCCGCCGGCACCGTCTATCTCGACATATCGGGCCTCGACGAGTTCCACGCTTCGGCAAGGGCCGCCGGTGTTCCCTTCACCGCGCCGCCGGCGCTCGTCCATCGCGACACCGAAGGCCTGTTCGGCCAGGCGGGGGAAAGCGAATGGATGGCCTTCCTAAAGGATCCGGCAGGCAATACGATCGGCCTTGTCGAACGTCATCCACCGGATAGCTAGTCTCCGGATCACCAGCCTATCGAGGCCGCCATGAAAATCGTCACCTGGAACATCAACGGCGTTCGCGCCCGCATCGGCAATTTGACCCATTGGCTGACGGAAAGCGCGCCCGACATCGCCTGCCTGCAGGAGATCAAGACGGTCGACGAGCAGTTTCCCCGCGCCGAGATCGAGGCGCTCGGCTACAATGTCGAGACTTACGGCCAAAAAGGCTTCAACGGCGTCGCCATCCTGTCGAAGCTGCGTTTCGACGAGGTCAATCGCGGCTTGCCGGGCGACGATGCCGACGAGCAGGCGCGTTTCATCGAGGGCGTGTTCTCGACCGACAAGGGCGCCTTGCGCGTTGCCTCGATCTATCTGCCGAACGGCAACCCGATCGACGACGAGAAAAAGTTCTCCTACAAGCTTTCCTGGATGGCGCGACTTGAGCGCTGGGCCGAGGAGCGGCTTGCTCTGGAAGAGCCGTTGGTCCTGGCCGGCGACTACAATGTCATTCCCGAGCCGATCGACGCGAAGTATCCGGAAAACTGGCTAAGCGATGCACTGTTCCAGCCCGCGACGCGGCAGGCGTTCCGGCGGCTGAAGAATCTCGGCTTCACCGAAGCCGTGCGTGCCGTCACCGACGCCCCGGACATTTTTACGTTCTGGGACTATCAGGCCGGCGCCTGGCAGAAGAACAACGGCATTCGCATCGACCATTTGCTTCTGTCGCCCGAAGCCGCCAACTGGTTTTCCTCGGCTTCGATCGAAAAGCAGGTGCGCGCCTGGGAAAAGCCCTCCGACCACGTGCCGGTGGCGATCGATCTGGCGCTGCAGCCGGCCTGACCGGAGCTGCTGTCCGGCGGCACATTGATAAGTTGACCTCTTATCGCCACAAATCGCGTGCTTGATGAGAAATCATCATGGTGGCTGGGGTTCCCATGACTACTCGATTTGCACTTTGCCCGATCGGCTGCGCGCTTGCGATGGCGGTGGCGACGCCGGCCTTTGCCGATGCAGAGTGCCTGGCTAACGGCAAATCATTCCAGATCGGCCGGGTCGCTTGCCTGACGCTTGCCGGCCAAAGCTACCTCGCCCGTTGCGAGATGGTGCTCAACAACACGTCCTGGACAAAGCAGCGGGATGGCTGCCCGGAGAACACGCTGGCCCCACATCTGCAGGGCACGCCGATCTCAACACCGGCGCCCAGCGGCATGCCGGCGGAACCGACCGACAATTGATCTAAAAACGGAAATTCTGCCGACCTATTGGTCGCCGCCACCCTTGGTGAGGATGTCGTCGGCCAGCGAGATCGCGGTGCGGCGGTCGGCTTCGCCGGCGGCCGCAAACGCTTCTTCCTGCATGCCGCGGATCCATGGCTGGTCGGCGGGTGAGGCCCGTTCGAGCGCCGCGGTCATCATCGCCAGCCCCCGCACGATCTTGCCGCTTTGGAAGAGCAGGTTGCCGAGCGTCGCCTGCGCGCCCGCATGGCCCTTTTCGGCCGCCAGCTGGAACCAGCGTCCGGCCTGCTTGACGCTGGCCTTGACGCCGCCCTCACCCTTGAGGAACATCTGGCCCATCTCGAACTGGGCGTTCGGATTGCGGTAGTTGGCAGCGGCACGCATGTAATATTCCTGGGCCGCCACCTCGTTCTCCTCGACGGGGCTGCCGGGAATGCCCTTCCTCAGATAGTCGCCAAGCGCCACCAGCGCGTCCGAAACATAGCTTTCCTCGGGCGAACCGGGCTCGACATCCTGGTCGACGATCTCGCTGAAGAACTTGAACGCCGCGTAGTCGTCTCGCGCCACGCCATCGCCTTCGGCATACATGCGCGCAAGCTTCCAGGTGGCGCCGATCTGGCCGTTCTCGGCGGCATATTTATAGGCTTCCGCGGCCTGCTCCTTATGGCCGTTCTTGTAGGCGGAAAAGCCAAACTGGAACACCGCCCACGGGCTCGACTGCGGCTTCACGCCGGTCTTGTCGTCGAACACCTTGTCGTCGAAGGCCATGGCCTGGCCGACGGCGCCCAAGGTCGCGCCAAACGTGGCGAGCGCAACCAGTGCCGAAAGGACAGACGACCTCAACAACTCAGATGTCCGCATAGCAGTGTGTTTCTTTGGCACCGCCGGGATGGGTGACTGCGCCGTCGCGGGCAGATCCGACCGTCTGTGCGTATTTCCAGATCGCGCCCGACTGATAGTCGGTCGTGCGCGCCTTCCATGCTTTTGCCCTCGCTGCCAGTTCGGCTTTGGACAATGCAACCTCGATCGTGCCGTTCACCGCATCGATCGAGATCAAGTCGCCATCCCTAAGCAGCCCGATCGGGCCGCCGACAGCCGCTTCCGGCCCGACATGGCCGATGCAGAAACCGCGCGTCGCGCCCGAAAAACGCCCGTCGGTGATGAGCGCCACCTTGCCGCCCATGCCCTGGCCGTAGAGAGCCGCCGTCGTCGACAGCATTTCGCGCATGCCCGGGCCGCCGCGCGGACCCTCGTAACGGATGACGAGAACCTCGCCTTCGCTATAGTTGCGATGCGTAACAGCCTCGAAACATTCCTCTTCCGAATCGAAGCAGCGTGCCGGACCCGAGAATTTGAGCTCCGCCATACCAGCGACCTTCACGATCGCGCCTTCGGGGGCAAGGTTACCCTTCAAGCCCACGACCCCGCCGGTCTGGGTAATCGGCCTGTTGGCGGGACGGACCACATCCTGGCTGTCATTCCAGGAAACATGTTCCATATTTTCGGCCAAAGTGCGGCCGGTCACCGTCAGGCAATCGCGATGAAGATAGCCATGGTCGAGCAGCGTCTTCATCAAGAGCGGAATGCCGCCAGCCTCGAACATGTCCTTGGCGACGTATTTGCCGCCCGGCTTGAGGTCGGCGATGTAGGGTGTTTTCTCGAATATCTTGGCCACGTCGAAAAGATCGAACTTTATCCCGGCCTCGTGCGCGATCGCCGGCAGATGCAGCGCCGCGTTGGTCGAGCCGCCGGTGGCTGAGACCACGGTCGCGGCATTTTCCAACGCTTCTATAGTAACGATGTCGCGCGGGCGGATGTTCCTTGCGATCAGCTCCATGATCTTTTCGCCGGAAGCGAAATTGAAGCGGTCGCGCATCTCGTAGGGTGCCGGCGCGCCGCAGGAATAGGGCAGCGCCAGGCCGATCGCCTCAGCGACGGTGGCCATGGTATTGGCGGTGAACTGGGCGCCGCAGGAGCCGGCCGACGGACAGGCGGCTTGTTCGATCTCGAGCAGCTCGGCGTCGCCGATCGTGCCGACCGAATGCTGGCCGACCGCCTCGAACACGTCCTGCACGGTGATCTGCCGGCCACGGTAGCTGCCGGGCAGTATCGAGCCGCCATAGATGAAGATCGACGGTACGTTGAGGCGCACCATGGCCATCATCATGCCAGGCAGCGACTTGTCGCAACCGGCCAATCCAACCAGCGCATCGTAGCAATGGCCGCGCATTGTGAGCTCGACCGAGTCGGCGATGACCTCGCGCGACACCAGCGACGACTTCATGCCCTGATGACCCATGGCGATGCCGTCGGTGACGGTGATGGTGCAGAATTCGCGTGGCGTGCCGTTGGCGGCCGCCACGCCCTTCTTGACCACTTGCGCCTGGCGCATCAGTGAGATGTTGCAGGGCGCGGCCTCGTTCCAGCAGCTGGCGACACCGACCAGAGGCTGCGCGATCTCGGCCGCCGACAGCCCCATAGCATAAAGGTAGGAGCGATGCGGCGCCCGCTCGGGACCAACGGTCACGTGGCGGCTCGGCAGCTTGGCCTTGGAGATCCCTCTGGCGTCCATACTCGTCCTTGCCGCGGGCGGTGCGGCCTGCCTCTTCGCCTAGCCTTTTGGCGCATGTCCCGAGACAGGTTCGAGGTGCGCCGGGTTTATGGCGGGAAATAGGCAATGTTCCCGGGCGGCCGGGCGACGCGAGGGTTGTTCAGAAACTGTTGCCAAAACGTCACAATTATCGGAGCGAACATCATGGGGGCAATTTGTTGCATTGGCCGAATGCCGGATGACGCACCGAACAAAACGGCCGGGCAACGCCCGGCCGTTTTGTCGTTTAAAATTTAATAGTTAGAACTTGATCTTGACGGAAGCCGAACCAGCGAGAAGCAGGTCGTTGCCGTAGGTATAGGTAACGGCATTTGCCACGTCGCCGACACCGCTGAAAGTCGATGACCCGCTCGTCAGCACACCGATCGAGCCGCCGAGCCTGATCTCGATCTGGTCGTTCGGCGAATAGGAAACGCCGCTGGCAACGGCCCAGGTATCCGACTGATAGCCGGAGGTCGTCGAGGTGCCGCGATCCCAGGTCAGCGAAACCACGCCCGACAATTGATCGGTGAACTTGTGCCCGATACCGCCCGTGACCGTCCAGCCGTCGCGATAAAGCAGGTCGAATGAAACGGGCGAGGGCAAACCGGTTACCGGACTGCGCACGCCATTGATGGCAATGACGCCAAGCTTGCTCCACTCCTGCCAGCGGATGGAACCAAAGGCCAGCCAGCCAGGAGCTATACCGCTCTGCAGCTTGAATTCCAGAGCCTGAGGTATCTCAGCCGACGCCGAGACTGGGTACACGCCGGTAGAGCCGGGAATCAGATCCGCTGGAAAGGCGCCCCTGAAGCCGGTCGTGTCGACGGTTCCCGACAGCCCGTCATATTTGTAGCTCGAAGAGTACATCAGGCTGGCGCGCAGAGCGATCTCGGGGATCTCATAGGCTGCGCCCGCACGCCAACCCCATGCCTCGTCGGATAGCTTGAATACGCCGAGGCCGGTATTGCCGAAGGCGAGCAGTGTCTGACGGGAAAGAAACGCGTCTACCTGCTGGTAGGAGACACCGCCGATGAATCGTATGGCGCCCTTGCCGACGTTCACCTTATAGGAGCAGGTGAGACCGAAATCGTCTGTGTCGACGGCGTATTTGACCGCTGTCGGCGAATAGGCGTTGTTCATGCCGAAATTCGCGTCCGCACCATACGGTCTCGTATAGGTGGCAAGACAGTCTACGGGCTCAAAGATGTTGGCCTTGATGCCGACATGCGGCACCGCATAATCGCCACCAACGTCCACCGCCGATGTCGACAAACCCGAGCCATCGAGACGCTGCACGTTCTTGAGTTTGCGCTGTGGCGAAACATAGGTGACGCCTGCGTCGAACGAATATGGCGCCGCGTCGAACAGCTGGTCGATATTGACGCCGCCCCGGTCAAAGCCCCCGGCTTGCACCGTCCCAGCCAAAGCCAGCGAAAAAGCCCCCGCGCCCAGCAGCACTTTCAGACGCGAATAACACATGAATCTCCTCCCCGAAATATCCTTGCATCAAGCTAGAACCAATTCAGGTTAACGGCGCAACAACGAATTCGCCGTGCGTACATGTACAGCTTGGCTGAACGCATTTCCGACAAGGTGTCGGCCTTCTTACCGAGGTGGGAAAATGGCCGCCATAATACAGATCGACGAGAAAACTCGGGAAAAACCCCTAAATCACTACAAAACAGGGCATTTTGCGTGCCCAGTCAGCCATTGTTACATTACGGCAACAATGGGGCAAAAACATTCAGTTTGCCTCAAGATTTACGCTGCGGAATGCCCGTTTTCGTGGCAGGCGGCCTGTCTGGAAGGCAGATTCGTGACCGGCGAATCTATTGCGGCCAACAGGCCCAATCTGTTCGATCAACTGGCATCGCGCACCCGCGCCAATGCCACCGAAAGCTTCTCTTGCGCCTCGCGATATTCGGCGAGTTTTTCACGCTCGGCCTCCACCACCTCTTCCGGCGCGTTGGCGACGAATTTCTCGTTGGACAGCTTCTTGTAGAGCCGCGCTATTTCCTCGGTCACCTTCGCAAGCTCCTTGTGCAGGCGCGCTGCCTCGGCGGCAAGGTCGATCAGGCTGCCGAGCGGCAGGCAGATCGTCGCCTCGTTGACCACGATCTGGGCGGATCCCCTCGGTGGCGCCTCGGCGAGCGAGATGTCGCCGACCCGCGCCAGACGCTTGATAGCCGAGCCCTGACGCTCGAGCCTTTCGTGTGTCGCGTCGTTGGCGCCGATCACCACGAGCGGTGCGATAGCCGCCGGCGGCACGTTCATCTCCGAACGCACCGAGCGGATGCCGGAGACAAGGTCGACCAGCCAGTTGATGTCGGCGGCGGCCGCCTCGTCCTCGAAGTCGGGCGACGGCCATGCCGCATGACAAAGCAGCGATTGCCGTTGCCTGCCCTCGCCGGCGGTTTCGGCCCACAGTTCCTCGGTCATGAACGGCATCATCGGATGCAGCAGCTTATAGATCTCGTCGAGTACGAAGGCGACGCATGCCCTGCTCTCGGCCTTGGCGGCCTCGTCGGTGCCCATGAACACCGGCTTCAGCAGTTCCAGGTACCAGTCGCAGAACTGGTTCCAGACGAACCGGTAGGCGGCACCCGCCGCCTCGTTGAAACGGTATGAGGTGATACCGTCCGTTATGTCCCGCGCGGCTCGCGTCAGCTCCGTCAAGATCCAGCGGTTGACCGCCAGCTTGGCGTCCTGCAGCCAGAAATCGTCGTCGCGCGCCACTTCGTTCATCTCGGCGAAGCGCGTCGCGTTCCACAGCTTGGTGCCGAAATTGCGATAACCGGCAATGCGGGCCGGATCGAGCTTAACGTCGCGCCCTTGCGCTGCCATCACAGTCAAGGTGAAGCGCAGCGCATCGGCGCCGTATTCGTCGATGAGCTCGAGCGGATCGATGACGTTGCCTTTCGACTTCGACATCTTCTGCCCGTTCTTGTCGCGAACCAGAGCATGGACATAGACGGTATGAAACGGCTCCTGATCCATGAAATGCAGGCCCATCATCATCATGCGGGCGACCCAGAAGAAGATGATGTCGAAACCGGTCACCAGCACGTCGGTCGGGTAATAGGTCTTCAGCTCCCGCGTCTGGTCCGGCCAGCCAAGCGTCGAGAACGGCCACAGCGCCGACGAGAACCATGTGTCGAGCACGTCCTCGTCGCGGGTCAGGATCTCGCCAGGCTGGAAATTCTCAAGCTTGTCCTCGACCCAGGCCTTCCACGGCCCTTCCAGCGCCAGATAATATTCGACGGCGGCACCGAGCGCCTCTTCCTCGGTCTTTTCGACAAAGACATGCCCGTCCGGCCCGTACCAGGCAGGGATCTGGTGACCCCACCAGAGCTGGCGCGAAATGCACCAGGGCTGGATGTTTTCCATCCAGTCGAAATAGGTCTTTTCCCAGTTTTTGGGCACGAAATTGGTACGGCCCTCGCGCACCGAGGCGATCGCAGGCTTGGCCAGTTCCGCCGCATTGACATACCACTGGTCGGTCAGAAACGGCTCGATCGGCACGCCGCCGCGGTCGCCGTGCGGCACCGTGTGGCGATGCGGCTCGACCTTTTCGAGAAAGCCGCCCGCCTGCATCAACTCGACGATCTTCTTGCGCGCGTCGAAACGGTCGAGGCCGTCGAGGCTGTCCCATACGGCCTGGCGCTCCGGCGTCACTTCCAGTCCGGCGAGAAAGTCCTCATTGTCCTTGAGGCTCACCGCCGCATTGACGGTGAGGATGTTGACCGCCGGCAGCCGGTGGCGCTTGCCGACCTCGAAGTCGTTGAAGTCATGCGCCGGCGTGATCTTGACCGCACCACTGCCTTTTTCGGGATCGGAATACTCGTCCGCCACCACCGGAATCCTGCGGCCGACGATCGGCAGGATGAGGTTCTTGCCGACGAGATGCCGGAAACGTTCGTCGTCGGGGTGGACGGCGACAGCCGTATCACCCAGCATCGTCTCCGGGCGGGTCGTCGCAACGGTGATGAAGGTCTTCGGATTTTCCGGATCGAAGGTCATGCCTTCGACTGGATAGCGGAAGTGCCAGAGGTTGCCGTTGACTTCCTGCTGCTCGACCTCGAGATCCGAGATGGCGGTCAACAGCTTTGGGTCCCAGTTCACAAGGCGCTTGTCCTTGTAGATCAGCCCTTCCTTGTAGAGCGTCACGAACACTTCGAGCACGGCCTTGGACAGGCCCTCGTCCATGGTGAAGCGCTCCCGGCTCCAGTCGGCCGAGGCCCCGAGCCGCTTCAGCTGGTTGAGGATGGCGCCGCCGGATTCTGCCTTCCATTCCCACACCTTGTCGATGAACTCATCGCGCGTCAGGTCGCGGCGGTGGATCTGATTTTGCATCAGCTGGCGCTCGACCACCATCTGCGTGGCGATGCCGGCATGGTCCATCCCCGGCTGCCACAGCACGTTCTTGCCGCGCATGCGCTCGAAGCGCACCAGAATGTCCTGCAGCGTGTTGTTGAGCGCATGACCCATATGCAGCGAGCCGGTGACATTCGGCGGCGGGATGACGATGGTGAAGGCTTCAGCCCCCTCCTCGGCCCCGGCACCGGCCCGAAAGGCGTCGGCCTCTTCCCAGATCCTGGCAATCTTCGGCTCGACGGCTTTGGCGTCGTAGGTCTTTTCGAGCATGGGAAAACGGTCCGCGCTGTCCGGAATTTGTGGTCCGGTGTAAATCGGAAGGTTGTTGCCAAGTCAACCGCAAGGGCGGCGGGTTTGTTCCACCTAGCTGCCCTGATGAGTTCTTTACTTGGCGGCAAGCCCATGCCCGCATTCGGCACAGAATTTCGCCCTTGGCGTGCGGTATGGTTTTCCGCAGGCCGGGCAATCGGGGCCATAGTCGGAACGGCGGACGTGCAGAAGCCAGTACGTGTGGCCAAGCGTGACCCCGGTGCGTTCGCGATAGCGATCGGCAGCCGGATGTTTCATTTCCTTCCAGAAGCCATTCTTGGAAATGAATCTCTTGGTTTGAAAGTAAAGCGCCGCAGGGTCTCCGACGATCTCTCGATACTCCTCGTCGGTAAGCATGGGCACCCAAGATCGCAATCGATAGCTGTAGGTCTGTTTGCGGTTCATCGATCGACGATAGCAGGCGGGCTGCTCCGGCGAAATGCGTGGCGCGCAACTCGCCCTCGCGCGGACGCTTAATGCAATTCGGCCGTTTCAGGACATCGGCTGTGCGAAACTAGGCCCGCAAGCCGGAAAGCTGCTACTGCGCGCCGCGCGCGACGCGCTCGATTTCCTCGCGCACCAGCCGCTCGACCAGCGTCGGAAGGTTGTTGTCCAGCCAGTCCTGCAGCATGGGCCGCAGCATCTCCTCGGCCATCTCGTCGAAAGTCTTCTTGCTGCGGCTGGCAAACGCGTCGGAAAGCTCGCCGAAGGCGGCGGCAACCTGCCGGCCCGTATGCTCCGAAAGGATTGCCGGACGTGCGGGCGGCGCCTCGCTGGCCGCCGGACGCGCCAATCCGATTTTCGACGATTCCGGGCCGATTTTCGAAGATTCCGGGCCGCTTTCCGAAAGCTCCGGCCCAATTTCCGAAGGCTCCGGCACAGGTCCAGCAGTCGCCTCGTTCTCGAAAACCTCGGCTTTCGGCTCGGCGTCCGGCGTCCGGAGTGGCTCGGCGCGCTCCGGCTTGGCCATCGCGTCGCCGACCGCGGCGATCTCGCGCCGCCAATCGGCGATGATGGTGTCGGTCGTCTCGGCAGCCTTGGCTGTCGCAGGCCGATCCGGCTTTGCGGGCGGTTCGGGAGCGGCGTTCACCTCAGCCAGCGTCACCGCTGCTTGTATCGGGCCGGGACGCAGCGGCGTTTCCTGGCGCTCAATGACCGGCGCGGCCGCTGGCTGCACCTCGGCGCGCGTGGCAGGCTTGGCGATCTCCAGTCCGCCGCGCAGTTCGGAGCGGAACGCATCCCCCTCCGCTGCTGCCGGCGCCGGTTGCAGATCCTGGCGCAGCTCGTCCGCGTCGCCCGGCTGCTTGCGGCCGGTATCGCTGTCCTCGATGATCCTTCTGATGGAAGCCAGTATTTCTTCCATGGAAGGTTCGCGCTGTACGCTGCTTGCCGTCGCCATCGTCACATCCGCCGCCCTTGTGACTCGTTCTCAGATTTCCTGTCCGGCAATGCCGGATTCGAATCATGGCAACAGCGTAACCGACGGAACGGCTTGCGAGAATCCCCAATCTGGCGACATCTCGGATTTCAACAGATTAGGGTCGGAAGTTGAAAGCCCGCGCGTCGTTCGAGCGCGGGCTGAAAACACGGCTTGGCGATCAGCGGCCGTCCGGCGTGCGCAGGCCGATCCACTTGTCCTTGACGGCGTTGTAATGCTCTTCGGGCCTGTACTTCGTCACGTTGAGCGCAAGGCGGTCTGCCGACAAATGGCCAACCGCCGAGAGGATGGCATAGCTCGCCACCACCACGTCACGTTCGGCGCTGACAAGATTGATCTTGGCGGTGATGAGGGTCGCCTGCGCGTTGAGCACGTCGAGCGTGGTGCGCTGGCCGACATTGCGCTCTTCGATGACGCCGTTCAGGGCAAGCTGCGCGGCGGCGACCACCTGCCGGTTGGCCGTGACGCTTTGCTGCGCGGCGGTGTATTGCGACCATGCCGAGGTCACCGCCTGGCGCACGGTGTCGCGGCTGACATCGACCTCGATACGGGCCTGGCTAAGTGATTCCTTTGATTGGCGAACCAATGCCGAGGTCCGGCCGCCGGAATAGATCGGTATCGTCAATGTCGCGCCGATGTTCGCCGAATTGGTTACGCCATCCTGTGTCGAGGAGAGCGAGCCGGGCGCGGTGCCGCGATAGGCGCTCGAAACACCCGCCGACGCCGAGAGTTGCGGCAGCAACGCGCCCTCTGCCGACTTCACCGAAAACCCCGCCGCGTCGACCAGATGCGCGGTGGCGAGGATGGCCGGATGCTCGGCCGATGCGATCGCGATCGCTGCATCGAGGCTCGACGGCAACAGCTTCGACACCGGCGAAGCCGGCCTGAGCCTGCCCGGCTCGTCGCCGACGATCTGGCGATAGGTCGCAGCGCTTGCCAGCGCCGTCGCGCGGGCGGCGCTCAACTGCGCCACCGCGGAGGCACGTTGGGCGTCGGCTTGCGCGACGTCGGTGCGCGTACCTTCGCCGACCTCGAAGCGCGAACGCGCCGCACGCGCCTGCTCGGTCAGGAATTGCAGATTCTGTTCGGTCAGCACGGCGACCTGGCGGTCGCGGATAACGTCCATATAGGCGCTTGCCGCGTTGAAAAGAGTGTTTTCTTCGGCGTTGCGCAGGCTTTCGAACGAAGCGCGGACCCGCGATTCGGCGGCCGCCACATTGTTCCTGGTCTGAAAACCGTCAAACAGCGTCTGGTCGATCTCGACGCCGAAGTTGCCGGTGGTCAACGAGATGTTTCGGTGCAACCGGTTGCTGTGGCTGGCGGTATAATCGATGCTCGCGGAACCGGTGATGGTCGGGCGCCAGCCCGACTTGGCGATGGCGACGCCCTCGTCGGTGACACGAACGCCGGCGCGTGAAGAATTGAGCGAGGAATTGTTTTGGTAGGCCTTTGAAAGGGCCCCGATGATCGTTTCGGCCGAGGCGGCCATTGGAGACAGCGCTGTCGCCGAAACGAGGACAGCGGTAAAAAGCAACTTGCGTACAGACGGCACGTTATATTCCCTCATTCGTTTTGCACGGGAACTGCGCCACGCTGGCTTCTCCTTCTGATCAGCCGGCGCCGCGTTTTTTATCGTTCCCCCGCTGAAAGCCCCCAGAAACGCCCGGTTATGCAGATCAGCAACGATTGTTCAAACGCAAGCGATCATGACAGCGCCTTCGCTGCAAGGCAAAATCACTCAGAATTCGAAGGCGGGAATGCGTTCGAATCCCGGTAGTGGCTTAATTGCCGCATTAAATGCGCGTCTTCCCGTTACAACCCCTCCAGTCTTAAAAAAAAGCCGGGCTACGCCCGAATTGCCCTGCCCCTCCACGGCGACGAGTCGGCCGCCTTCGGCAAGCTGGTCGAACAGCGCCGCCGACACCTCCCCGACGCTGCCGCCGATCAGGATCACGTCGTAAGGTGCCTTGGCGGCATGGCCTTGCGGCAGCGGCCCGTGGACCACGGTGACATTGCCGCAACCCAGCGCCGCAAGCGTCGAAGTGGCGGTCTCGGCCAGCGCCGGATCGCTTTCCAGCGCCACCACGGACCTTGCCAGCCGCGACAGGATCGCCGCCGCATAGCCGGTGCCGCAGCCGACATCGAGTGCCGAATCGCTTGGGCCGATATCGGCCAGTTGCATCAGCTTGGCCAATGGCGACGGCTCCATCAGATAGCGCGGGCCATCGGCCGTGTCGGCGATGCGGATGTCCTCATCGATATAGGCAAGATCGCGCTGGCCGGCGCCGACAAAGGCCTCGCGCGGCACGACAAGCATCGCCTCGAGCAGCGGTGCGCTGGTCACGTCGGTGGTGCGGATCTGGCCGTCGACCATCTTCACCCGGCGTTCGGCAAAATCAGCGCTCATGTTCCAACCATCCGCTTGCCGCGCAAAGGCCGCGGCTGTTTCGACCGGAACTGAAGCCCCCTGGCGCTGACGCGCGGGAGCTCGGGCATTGGAGGCCTCGCCCGGAATCGAACCGGGGTGCAAGGATTTGCAGTCCTCTGCGTAACCACTCCGCCACGAGGCCTCATTGCTCCCGGCGTTCCACCCGGCTCCAATAGGTTGCGGCGAAAATGCCGTCAAGCGGCCACCATGCATTCCCAACGGTTCCTCGACATTCCATGCCCTGCCTTATCAACGCAATGCCCATCTTAGCAATAACATATTAGCTTATCGTTAAGCATGATTCTGGGCGACGGGAACCCGAAACCGGCGGCCACGTTGGGCAAAGAGGAGGCTCCGCCATGCGTCGAGCAGCTACGAAGGACGGCACGTCGCGCGGATTGTCGCAGTCTGCAGAGCTTGTGCGCTATGCCATCGACCGCCTCAGCATAGAAGGCGCAAACACCCTGCCGCCGCGCGACCGGGCGCGGCTGGCATCGGCTACCGCCGTTCTCAAGGAGCTTTGCGAACGTCTGGAGAGCTGCTTCGACCAACCTCGGTAAACGTATGGGCGGACGACGCCGCTCGCCGACATATGGCAGGCTGGCGGCCGTCAGCGGGGCAATCTCAGTCAGGCCGGCGCCGTCGCTCCCACCAGACGACGAAGCGGCGCCGATGACGACGCACCAGGGCAAATTCGTAGGAGAGCACCAGCAGTCCGATCGGTACCATCCAGAAACCCAGGATCGGCAGGAAGCCGAGAATGCCGCCGATGATCAGCACAACGCCGATCGCAATCCTGAGGCCGCGCGAGCGCGGCATGGTGAACTGGCGGCCGAAGACCGAGATTTTCCGGGCCGGTGGCTGTTCGTCGCTCATTGCCGTCATGTGAAATGTCGATCCGTTTGCATCAGTAGCACCATCAGCCGGAGAAAGCCGCAACGGCCTTTTCTGTTCCGTGACAGGCGAGAGACAGCTCATATGAGGGCGCTCGCCGGCCATTGCCAGCAAGCCCTGCGCCAAAAAGCACCGAAAAAATGCGAAATGCTTCTTTGCAAAGCCGAAACGGGTTTGCTATAGGCTGCCCCACTCACATGAGAGCCTCTGTTCCCCGGTAGCTCAGTGGTAGAGCAACCGGCTGTTAACCGGTTGGTCGCTGGTTCGAATCCGGCCCGGGGAGCCATTTAACGCCTCAAAGCCTTATATCCCAACAGTTGCAAGGGTTTGCGCTTCCCCCGAGGTACACCTTCAGGTACACCGAAGGGTACACGGGAATGATGATTTTAGTGCAATATCTCCAGAAGCGCGGCAAAGCCGGATGGCGTTATCGGCGTAAAGTACGTTTCTCGGTCGAGGTGAGATCGTTGTGCCGCTCGGGAAAACCGAGGCCGAAGCATTGGCGCGATACAAGAAAGTCCATGGCGAAGCTGAGCAGCAACTGAAAAACGCCGCACTAGGGCTCAAAGCGCCTCAGGCCGATTCATCCGGGGTTGCAGACACGGCCTTGGACCTGTTCCAACGCGCCGACAGAAAAATCAGGCGATGGAAACTTGATCCCGATTGGAGCGGCAGCGGCAGCGATTTCAACCAAGAGGTAGTCGCGAGGGAGATAATTGCCGAGAGCATCGCCAAGAAGTACCCGGTAGGAGATGATGGATATCCCATTGGCGTCTCTCCCAACGATACCGCATCCCTTCGGGCATTGATGTTAGGCAGCCGGGAAGTGCAGCCCCACCCCACCCTCGAAGACGCCCGGAAGCTCTATCTCGAAGAGAGGGTCGGGGACGACAAGACGAAGCAGATGGAACTCGATCGGATTTTCAAGCTGGTCAGAGAGGGGCTCGGAAGGGACCGGAAACTCAGCAGCTTGAAGCGGCAAGATGCTAAGGAGGTCCGCGCTCATATGATTGACGGCCGGAAGGCCTCATCCGTGGACCGTTACCTCAACGTGGTGCGCGCTGCTATCAATCACGCCATTCGCGAATATGACCTCAAGGTCACAAACCCCTTCATGTACCTGGAGGCGGCTCCCAAGGACAAGGCCGAGCCCGACAAGGACAAACGTCGCCCGTTCACCCTGGACGAAGCCGCAGCGATACGCGCCCGAATCATGTCAACGGCCAAGGAAGACCTTCAGCACATCTGGAGGCTCCTGGATGGCACGGGCAGCCGCCTTGCAGAAACCTCCGGGCTCAGAGTGTCTGACATACACCTCGATCATGCATCCCCGCATATGACGGTCGAATGGCACGCTGACCGCCGCATTAAGAACAAGGTGTCTCGCAGGAACGTCCCTTTGATCGGTGATGCCCTGGAGGCAGCACGCGCGGCCGTTAAGGCGGCTGGCAACGCGACGATGCTTTTTCCTGCCTATGGGAGGCCGCGAGGTCCGGCGTCAGCATCCGCTGCCCTTGGCAAGCATGTTCGGGCTTGTGTCTCTGACCCCAAGGCCACCACCCATTCACTTCGCCACCTGATGAAAGACCGGCTACGACTGGCTGGGGTCACCAAGTCGGACCAAGACATTGTCCTCGGGCACTCCTCGGGCAGCGTTGGGGAGGACTATGGCGGGGATGAGGTACGGCTTGAGGTGGCTCGGCGGGCACTTGAGAAGGCATTGACCAAAGCAGGTTAGTAGCGCGGTCCCAGCGGTCCCGACCCGACTAACTCGCCATGGCATGGTCCTTCCCCAGCTCAACACCCGAATTTTCGGCACGGAGCCGAACGTAGCCTCGCAAGATGTTCTCTCTAAATCCAAACCACCCAGAGCCATATCCTACGAGGACACCACCGTGGCCATCTTTCCGCAAGGCCAAGAGCCTTTGGTTGAATTTCTCTCTCGTTAGCTCGGTTCGCTTATGTCTTCTAAACATGATTCGCTTATACGACTGCTCATATACCTCGGATAGCTGTCGCCTGTCGGACGTCTTGTCAGCCATTGACCACAACGCCTCCTCATAGTCCTCGGTGTTCTTCGTCTTCATCGTGGCTTTTTCATACTGAAGGCGAAGGACCGACTCTGCCCTCTCAATTGCCCCCTTGATGCCGGCCTTAAAATGCGTCGATTTAATCTGCGTCACCGGGTCCGGATCATCATACGCACTCCACAGCATCGATTCCCCAACCAGATGAACATAGTGCGGGAAACCATCGCTGATCTGGCCAATTCTAACCAAAGCATCCCATTCGACCTTCACACCAACTTTGTCCGCAACATTGCGAATAATATCCCAAAGGTAGTTGTGATGTAGTCTCTCTAAGTGTATCGGTTCCAATATTCTGCCGGCAGATGGGTGAGCCCCAATCAACGCATTAATTGTTGTTGCGATACCACAAAATATGAACTTTACCCTCTCCTCCAATTCCGGAATATTCTTAATGAACTCTGCGAATTTATCCCTTTGGATCGACTCAGATATCCGCTCCATTTCATCTATGACAATGATTATTTTCCCTTTTCGCTTACTAAGAACGTACCGGATAATATCCAGAGCTGCATTGAGGGACGTGGGCGCTTCGATCACGGCTTGCGGCTTATCACCACCTTTATAATTCAGGCCGAACCCAGCAAAACTGCCGCCGCCTGACGCCGTGTTTCCTCTTTTTTCTATTCTACTGTCGATATGAACGACAGAATTGCCAATCGCCTTTATCACGTCACCAAAGGCATCGTTTTGACTGCATACTACGTAGATAGGAGCAGCATTTGCCGACTGGAGAATATTGGCCGTTGTTAGAGCCACCGACGTTTTCCCAACTCCTCTATCGCCAAATATAAATACCTGTCGCCCTTGCGACGATAGCGCACGATCTATTTGCTTTAGTGCCTTCTCGCGGCCGAATAGAAGTTCGGGAGTCTTGATCGTGGCGGATGGGGTCAGATTTGTTGAAAGGATTTCCCGGAATTGATCTTCAGAAAGGTCTTTGAAAGCCATTGCCCATCCCGCCGATTTGAATGCTCGATTTATAGCATATCTTGCACGCAGAACGACTGAGCCGCCATGTCTTCCCCCAACAATCTTCGTTGATCGCGTGTGCCGCTTTCGCCCCTCTTGGAATACCCCACAAACTGTTGCACCCTGAGACATGTGCAACCTTTACAATTTCACCACGTGCCAAGAGGCCGTCCGCCAGTGGACGCGCGCATTGCGGGACATCTTGGGTAATCTTGAGCCTGCCTCGACATCTATCCTAACCAGCCCGGCACAGTCGTCCGCAACGCCTCAGAACGCGAGCTTGCCAGCCCACTTTGGGGAATGCCGACGCCGCCGGAGGGCGTGAAAAGGTAAGACCGACTACGGCACCACGAACATACGCAATCCTCAGTACGGCCATTGGCAACGGTATGTTGGCGTCGAACATGGCTGTGTCGCCTCGCAGAGCCCAGCCCTCGCCGGGCGACAAGGACCCTGAGACAGGCATTCAGCGGAACTACAGGTTCGCGCTTAGTCAGGACCGCCGGTTGTTCTTCTTCGCGGGTTTATGGAGGCGCTGGCGGGGAGTCCGCAGGGTGAAGGACGGCCCCCACGACTTCGAGCTGTAAGGGTTCATGACGACCCAGCCCACTCCCTCATCAAGGCCGATCCACGAGAAGGCAGTGCCAGTGATCCTGACCATACAAGAGGAAACCGAGACTTGGCTGACCGCGCCCTTTCGGAAACGAAGCGGCTGCAGCGCACGGCGCCCGACGATGCGCTCGTGATCGTTGACAAGCCCGCAACGCAGATCAAGTTCCGCAAGACTCAATGCCCGGTGAACAAATGCGGCTGCTGTAGAGCAGCCAGGGCACGAATCGTATACAGAGACAAGCCGCTACACGGAACCTCTCTCTCGGGCAATACCTATGGCTCTTGTCTCGTATGTACTTGGTGACTGCCCCGGCTGCGGCGCCGAGAACAAGTTCGGCAACGTCGACGTTTACGGCGACTATGTCTATCTTGGGTGTGGTCGCTGTCGATACAATGAGCGGCACCCTTTGCCACCCGTCAAGAAGAAGGTCCTCTACCTAGACCAGTTCTTCTTCAGTCATGCCGTGCGCGGAAAGGAGGCGCGGTTTGTCGAGGCCACCAAGCGGATTGTAGAGCTTGCCGCGTTGCAGCTGCTGGTGGTGCCGTATTCCAGCGTCCACGAGGAAGAGACGCACCAATGGAGCCGGCATCAGGAATTGCTGGAGTTCATCAAGAAGACGTCACGTGCTATGAGTTCGCTCCCGCCTATGAGGTGGAGCAGACTCAACTGAACCGCGCGTTCGACGCGTGGCGCGGTGGCAGGCCAAGTGCCTACTCTCCTGAGCGAGGAGATGCCTTTCACGACCATCTAGACGTATGGGATGGGTACTTTCATATCGATGTGGGCGAATATCGCGGAGACATCGATCTTATCCGCCGGCTGAAAGCTGAGGCCATCGACGGACTTGTGGATCTTTTTCCTAGGTGGCGTGAAAGCACATCCACGTTTGAGCAGGACGTGCAGCGAGAGCGCGATGGTGCAGCGCGGGGCTATCTGAAGGCCTTCGGCACGTATATGGCCCGCTTGGCAAAGGGCGATTACGACGCCCTGTGGGACTCGCCGATCATGGCCACAGTCGTGCGCAGCCTGAGTTATCGGTTTCCCGAGGAGGAGCCCCAGGAAGATCGGATCAAACGCGTAGTTGAATTTCTTGCCTCCGACCACTTTGCCAACACGCCCTACCACGACATCCAGGCTCGCATGTACGGCACCCTGAAAGCCATGGTGAAGGGCGGGGCGTATACTCACCGGGAACGCAGCATCGAGCGTCTCTCGGGCTTCTACTACGATGTAAAGCACATATCGACGTATGCGCCGTACTGTGACGGCTTTCTGATGGACAACGCCATGGCAGAAATCGTCAACCGCAGTTCGGTGGACCTAGCCGGCAGGTATGGGGTGAAAGTTTTCTGCGCGAACAATTGGGACGAGTTTCTTGCGTGGCTGGACGCCCTTAGGGCCAGCCTCACAGACGAGCATCGTGCCGGACTTGCGGTGGCCTACCCTCGGATGCGGGTGGGTTAACCAGACCGTCCTTTTGGGTTCCTCACGGCGTGCATCGAGTGCCTTTTTCTCAGCCCTCGTCCCGCCACACCACTCGCCGCACCGTCCTGATCTCGGCAAGCCGCCTAACTCCGATGCACTGCCGTTCCCGCGCTGTGGGGTTCTGTGTCTCGGCGTGCATGCAATCGTTCTTGCCACATCGTTCGCAGCTCATTTTACTCCCAACCAGTTCCGCCTCAATGTCCCCGAAGATTTCCTTCAGGTCAGCCGGCTGATACCAGCGCTTGACGTTGCAGAGCCCGCATTGAATGCGCACAAGCTGCCCTGCCTCGTGGGCATTGCTGAGCTTCCATTCGCTGCCGCGTTTACGTCTTCCACCAGTGTCGGGCATGGCCCAAAGTAGGAACTAATTCCTCTTCCGGTCAATTCACCATTGACAATTTCGTTCCACTTTTGTTCACTACTGGAGCGCGCCAGTAGGAGACACTCAGGTGGAATCACACAGTGCCGCTTGACAGCCCCAGAGAGACCAACAGCCATGGGAGAACAAACCGAGAGATCGCAGGAACAGCAACTTGATCCTCACGACTGGGAGCGTGCGACCAACGATGCCATAGCAGCCCACGGCGGCGCCAGAGAAGCGGTCAAGGTTCTTCTTATCGCCAACGCTGCCCTGGAGCGTGAGCTGGCCCTAGCGGCCCCCGCTTTGAGCTATGGGTTTAGTAGGGGGTGGCACCGCCGAAGATGGTACGCCAGCGACACCGAATAAGGTTCGCGTCAGAGGAAGGGCGCCTGCATGTCCGAGAGCATCCTACCGCAGCAGAAGACTCCCAAACTCATTGTCGTCACCGCGTTCGACCGTGATGAGACCGGCGACCTTCAGCCTGTCTTCGGTCCAGTAGAGCAGCAGTCGGAAGATCGGGCAATAAGGACCGCCAAGGCTCTTGCCGGGAAACATGCCGGTGTCATTGCGTGGTCCCGTGATGCTAACCCGGCGCTGGGCGAATACGGGGAGCCGACGACGCTCTTTGTTGGGGGCGACGTACCTGACATGGAGTGACGGCCGATGCCTTCAGGCTCCTCTGAAGTTCTCCTCAGGATGTAGCCGAGGGGCAGAGAGACATAGGAGAGGCTCCCCTACTACTCCCCATGATCAGGATGGAAGAAGATTACCAGCCGCTAGTCCTATTCACGGTCGGTCGATACGGAACATAGGTTCCAAGTTCGAGCTTCTTTCCGCACGCTTGGCAGTCGAAATGACGACGACCGCTGCCGGTGTGGCTGAACTGGAGAATCGACCGCTTCCGTTGCTGAAAGCAGTTCGGACAGGCTAGATGGGCGGGCTCACCATGCGGATCATTGATAGCCAGTTCGTACGCAAACGTGCCTTCCCCGAAATCTTTGAGCCGGTAGCGCGCGGCGGTGGATTCCCAGTTCTCGAATGCAGCGATTGTGTCTTGCAGTTCGCGGAGTCGATCTTTTGCCGACGCAGCCGCCTCTTGCGCGGATAAGATTTTCTCTTGGAGATCAATCACGGCGGCATTGAGCGCCACTCTGTCATTTATGTCTTTGAGACCCCTTGCAATCTCATAAGCAGATTTGAGCGCACTGAAGCCCGTTGCGATTTCTATCATTGCCCCTCCTCTGTGCCCAGCGGGCTGATTATTTCTTCGGCGCGTTCAGCTTCTGCTCAATGTTGGTGATCCGCCGGTTGATTGTTTCGATAGCCGAGTTCATCGAGGCCCGAAGATGGTCGATTTCTTCTCGCAGCTCGGCGCGGAGCCGTCCTACTTCGGTAGACATTTCATTAGCTGGCATTTCCCCCTCCCAAGCCTTGAAAGACAATCGAGGTAATCAGACGTGGGACGTGGTGGCAAGCAGAATACTTAATGGGAGGAGTAAAGCGCGTAGGCCGCAGCCAGATACGATAGTGCGATCATCATGTAGGCGATTTGGAGTTGCGTCACCGCTTTTGATTCCTGTTGCTCGAGGTGACTTAACTATACCTTCTTGGTGCCGCTCTGATCAGGCCTGGTAACGTGAATTTGATGTGATCGGCTCAGCCGTCCGAGTTCCCTCTAAGGACCCCCTCCTCCCTGGCAGCAGCCTCGAAGGCCTCACGGGCCTCCTCCGGTGTCGCCCGGTCCTCGACGGCCTCGATGCATAGTTGGACAGCCTTCCGCCACTTAGGTCCCATCTTGGTCCACTTCAGGAGTTCCTCGGCGGCACCCTCGACATTGTTGCAGCCGTAGCTGACCCCAGCCCGGTCGGTCTTGACGTACACCGGAGGGGAGAACCAATGGGTTGCCATCAGACAAGGAAAACCAGCCATAGCCCGAGTTTGGCGAGTTGATACAGTCCGGCAAACAGCACAAAAACCAGCGGAATTGTCACGAACGCAAAGAAAACCTTGATCCAGATGTCAAGCGAAGTGAGGATTTGACCCCCAGGGCGAACTGAAGATTTGACCCCCTCATTGTTTTGCGGTTTCGTTGGTGCTGAGCGTGCGTGTAGCGCGGTGGATAATAACCCCGCCAACCGAGTATATGCCTCCTCGTAACTTGGCAACCCGGGTGTCTAAAAGTAGAAACAAAATAAGAACCGGCCAAAGACGGCCGTAGGGCCACC